>NZ_JAUBPE010000005.1:0-149477 GCF_036700565.1 Microcoleus pseudofavosus SVA1_A4 | reverse complement strand
CGTGAGGCTATTTCTGCCCATTCTTGTGACTTGGCTATGCCTGAGCTCATTCCCATTCTTCAGACCTGAATCCTTACGTTTGCAGGATTGTACAACAATCTTAGACGATCGTTCTATTGCTTGGCCTTGAGGATTCTTAGAATGAGGCTAAAGCAATGAAAAACGATTCCGGCGAATTGCAAACGTCTGGATTTTTATACAAGAGAAAACTCAGTTTTGATTGGGCAAGAAACCTCCTGAGTGACAACAAAAATGCCATGAAAGCTAGCCTTGCTTCTTAAAAAATCCATCCCTATTGATAGAGAAGCAATAAATACTCAATTTCTACGATTGGGACAACCACCGAAATGGCATCAAGTGAAGGAATTAAGAAATGAACATTAAACGAAGTGGCTCACAGCCTTCGGCAAAAGGACTGGCTGAGTATTTTACCGGCACTGTCCGCATTGACCCCCTGTTCGAGGCGCACGATCGAGCACGCACACTTGGTGCCAGTGTCACGTTTAAAGACTTCCCTAATGGGCAACACGCAAAGGAGTAAAAAATGACAACGAACGAGAATGGCAGCTACACAGGAAAGGTTGCGTTTGTGACCGGAGGAGCGAGCGGCATCGGTCGAGCTACGGCGCTGGCGTTTGCCCGTGAAGGTGCCAGCGTGGTGGTCGCTGACATCTCAGAACAGGGCAATCAAGAAACGGCACGCACGATCGAAGAACTCGGCGGTCGGGCGATCGCCGTCAGGTGCGATGTGACGCGAACCGAGGACGTGAAGGCAGCTCTGGACAAGACCGTTGAGGCTTTCGGGCGGCTGGACTTTGCCTTCAACAACGCGGGCATCGAGCCGAGGAAGGCAGCTCCGACCGCGGAGTACGAGGAGGAGGAGTGGAACCGGATTATCGACATCAACCTCCGCGGCGTTTTCCTGTGCATGAAGCACGAGATTCCGCTGATCCTCAAGCAGGGAGGCGGCGCGATCGTCAACACGTCATCGGGCGCAGGAATCATCGGCATCAAGGGCAGCCCCGCGTACACCGCCGCGAAACATGGCGTGATCGGACTGACCAAGGTGGCGGCCCTCGACTACGCCGCGCAGAACATCCGCGTCAACGCCGTCTGTCCCGGCTACATCGACACCCCGATGATGGGTCGCTTCACCGGCGACACGGACGAAGGGCGCGCCAAGGTGATTGCCGAGGAGCCGATCGGACGGATGGGCAAGCCCGAGGAGATCGCTGCGGCAGTTCTCTGGCTGTGCTCGGACGCGGCTGCCTTCGTCGTTGGGCACGCCCTGGTCATGGATGGCGGCCAAACGGTGCAGTGATGTTCGCCGCCTACCCGATCGAACCCTAAACGCACGACAACAAAGCATTGTCGCCATCGCCACCTTCACCGCCAACGCCGATGACTCATCTCGCCACTCAGGAGGTACTCGACGGCAAGGCTGTGGACTGGATGGAACAAGTCAGCGACGAACAATACCAGGCATCAAACGTAAACCAATAGAGGCATCAATTTATGTACAACACGAAAGCTTATTCCGCAGCCAGTGCAACATCACCGCTAGCCTCCGACACGATCGCGCGGCGCGATCCAACCGAACACGACGTACAGATCGAAATCCTTTTCTGCGGTGTCTGCCACTCCGACCTCCATTCGGTACGTAACGAATGGAGCAGCCTCGTGTCCACAGTCTACCCAATTGTTCCGGGTCACGAGATGGTGGGTCGTGTCACCAAAGTCGGCTCGGCAGTTACCAAGTACAAACCTGGCGACCTCGCCGCAGTTGGCTGCATGGTCGATTCTGACGGTACCTGTCCCCATTGCAAAGATGGTATCGAGCAGTTCTGCCCGAACCTGACCCTCACCTACAACTCCACGGACAAGCACCTGGGAGGCGTTACTTATGGGGGCTACTCCGATAGCATCGTCGTCGATGAACGCTTCGTTCTGCGAGTTCCCACCAACCTCGATCTCGCTGGAGTCGCACCGCTCCTCTGCGCCGGGATCACAACCTATTCGCCCCTGCGCCACTGGGGAGTCACCAAGGGTAAGAAGGTCGGCGTGATCGGTCTTGGCGGTCTGGGCCACATGGGCGTGAAGTTCGCCCATGCGTTCGGTGCCCGCGTCGTCGTCTTCACCACCTCGCCCGACAAGACGGAGGACGCGCTCCGCCTCGGTGCTGACGAAGTTGTTGTCTCCCGCAACACCGACGAAATGCAGAAACACTCTGGCAGCTTCGATTTCATCCTCGATACCGTCTCCGCCAAGCACGACATCAACGCCTATCTCAACCTGCTCCGTCTTGACGGCAACATTACCCTTGTCGGCGCACCGGAGAATCCTCTGGAAGTATCGGCATTCAGCCTGATCATGGGTCGCCGCAGTCTTTCCGGCTCTATGATCGGCGGCATCGCTGAAACTCAGGAGATGCTCGACTTTTGCGGCGAGCATAACATCACTGCCGATGTCGAAGTTATCCCCATCCAGAAGGTTAACGAAGCCTACGAGCGACTGCTCAAGTCCGATGTGAAATACCGCTTCTGTATCGATATGGCATCGCTTAAATCTGAATAACCGAGGTGGAACCT
This sequence comes from Microcoleus pseudofavosus SVA1_A4, assembly GCF_036700565.1. NCBI lineage: Bacteria > Bacillati > Cyanobacteriota > Cyanophyceae > Oscillatoriales > Microcoleaceae > Microcoleus > Microcoleus pseudofavosus. The sequence goes on along the minus strand of NZ_JAUBPE010000005.1, from coordinate 146,889 downwards.
CGAAGGAGTAATCATGCAAACGCGCAAACTTGGAAATAGTAATCTGGAAGTCTCGGCGATCGGGCTCGGCTGCATGGGAATGAGCTTTTCCTATGGCCCGCCCAAAGACATACAGGAGATGACCGCTCTTCTGGGGGCTGCGGTCGATCGGGGCATAACATTCTTTGACACCGCCGAAGTCTACGGCCCGTTTTTAAACGAAGAGCTTGTGGGTGAAGCCCTCGCTCCCTTCCGCGATCGAGTGGTCATTGCCACCAAATTTGGGTTCGACATCAGTCCGAATTCCGATCCCCGTGGCATGAAGGGTTCACCCGGACTCAATAGCCGACCGGAGCACATCAAGCAGGCCGTGGAGGGTTCGCTCAAGCGGCTCAAAGTTGAGGCGATCGACCTGCTCTATCAGCACCGGGTTGACCCGAACGTGCCGATCGAAGATGTGGCGGGAGCAGTGAAGGAACTGATTCAGGAAGGCAAGGTTAAGCACTTCGGACTTTCTGAAGCGGGAGTGCAAACGATCCGTCGCGCCCACGCAGTCCAGCCGCTCACGGCTCTCCAGAGCGAATACTCGCTGTGGACGAGGACTCCTGAGAAGGAAGTGATACCAACCCTTGAGGAACTCGGAATCGGCTTTGTCCCTTACAGCCCGTTGGGTAAGGGCTTTCTCACTGGCAAGATGGACGAAAGCACGACCTTCGACAGTTCCGACTTCCGCAGCACCCTACCTCGCTTCACGCCGGAGGCACTCAAGGCGAATCAAGCCTTGATCGATCTGCTCGGCAGCATCGCAGAACAGAAACAGGCGACACCAGCTCAGATTGCGATCGCCTGGCTGCTGGCCCAGAAGCCGTGGATTGTTCCAATCCCAGGTACCACGAAGCTGCATCGCTTGGACGAAAACATCGGGGCAGTCTCAGTGGAACTCACCCAGGGCGATCGGCGTGACATTGATGACGCTGCCTCCAAGATCGCGGTGCAAGGCGCTCGGTACCCCGAAAAGCTGGAGCAAATGACCGGTCGTTGAGCGGCGAAGAATACGTTCTCTCGTTGACATTTCGGTCACCGTAGCAGACTACATACGCGAGACCAACGACTGCTCCGGCAATACCGTCGAGTGGATGGAAAAGGTCAGCGGTGAACAAGACTTGATTAAGATCCGAATAAAAGGAAAATAGGCGTTGCTGATTTACGGTATGCAAGGCAAAATATACAAGTCATAGAAACCATTTTCGACACAGTTTCTGGATTTTAAACTTATTGTTTCATACCCTGATTGAGCAACGCCTCTGTGCGAATGTTTTGTGTGGTTTAATTGCCTATTGCCATCAACCTAAGAAGCACTCTCTTGGGTTTGATTTGGTTTTGCCTCCTTCTGCTTAACCAGAACTGACGTTATACCAATTTTTTATGAGGCTGCATAGAATTCGATTTCCCCAGCCCCCTTAAAAAGGGGGAGCAAGAATTCAAAGTCCCCCTTTTTAAGGGGGATTTAGGGGGATCGCGATTTGTGCAACTTCACATTAAATTGGTATTAGTTAAAACGGAATTTCCTCATCTTCATCTTCCACAGTCTTAGCCGTCATCCGCCAACTGGTAATATACTCGATTTGCACGTCAATTTTGTTAATCGCATCCCCTAACCGCTTTTGGATGTATTGAGTCAGCGTCACCGTAAAATCTAAATCAACTCCCACAGATAGCGCAAGTTTTGCCAAGCTAGCAAAATCTACCTTCAAAATCGAGGAACTGGATAACTTAAAATGGGGAGTATTTTCCTTATTTTGCACCAACATTGCTTTTTTAATGCGCTCTTTCAGATGCTCAACTTCTGAATCCAGTAACTTCCATTCAGGCAAAATTTCTTGATACCTTTTCCCCAGCACTGTTAAATCCTCACTCTCCGGTTCCGGCGCAATTTTTTTAGTAGATTTTCGCCGTTGCTGTACATTAGAATTCAACCGCCAACTCGCAATCTCCTCAACTTCCAAAGATGGATGAGCGATGAGTTCTCCTAACTGTTTTTGAATTTCTTTCGTCAGCGTTACTGGAAAATTTAACTCAATTCCCTCAGTTTGCGTCAGTCTTGCCAGCGTCATAAAATCAACTTTCATTGTTATAGAACTGGAAAGCTCGAAATAAGAACTGTCTTTGAGTTTTTGGGCTAGCATCCCTGCTTTAAACCGTTCTTTAACTTCAGCAATTTCTGAATCTAGCGGCTTCCACTGAGATTCTATTTCCTGATATTTTTCCCCCAATGCTGTCAAGTTTTCCGTTGCGGGTTCGGGGTAACATTGAGCAAGGATTTCTAGCAGGCGGCGATGCACTCCAGCTAAATAAACCGCGTCCATCTTGGCATATTCTAGCTGCTTCTGGGTCAGGGGACGTTTTGCCCAATCCCCGCCCTGTTCGGTTTTATCTACATAAGCTATGCCGCAAAGTGTTTCTATTAAAGTTTTGAGTTGTCGATTAGGTAATGGCAGAATGTAAACTGGAATCTTTCTCGCCATTTGCAATGTACAAGTGACATTTTGGGCGTCGTCATTGCCCAGAAATCTGATGTCATAGCTGGCGTTGTGCAATACTTTTTCAATATTTGGATTGACCATGATTTGGTTGACGAAATCTTTTGCCAATTCAGGTTGATCCAAGACATCTAGTAGAAAAGTGGCATCTCCCGTCGAATCTGTGGAGTCAGCTAACACCTGAATCAGAGATAATCTGGGGTTGGATTTATAGTCTGCTATTTCTGTATCAACCCACAGGATTTTAGCCTGAGAAAATTTAGCGATGAGTGCTTTGATGTCGTTTGCTGCTGTTAAATAAGGCATTTTTACCGACTTTTGCTATTAACTTTAGGGTTATATTATGCTATAGCAATTATCGGATCGATTGTCAACGATTCAAGCACCGGACACGGAATTGCCTTAGTCCTGGGCACACGCAGACCTCAGAAACCCGGTTTCTTCCTATATTTCTCGTTCCTGTTCACAAAACTCGTAGAAACCGGGTTTTTAGCCTCGAGTTAAAAAAAAGAATGCAGTCGATCGCACTATTGAGGATTCCCGCGAACTTCCTCTAAAAACCAGTTCCCTACTTCTGTATTGTCCGTCTGGCGACTGCGGCGCAAACCTTCCTCTAATAAAGCAACTTTTAGCCCAGGCAAAACTTGAGATTCCGTCAGACGTTCGCTTCCCCGGTTAGCAATTATTTTGAAAGCAATAACTTGCGCTTTTTGTACGTCTACTACCCAATATTCAGACACTCCTAATTCTTCATAAATCATTCTTTTGGTACCCAAATCGTCAATGAGAGAACTGTCGGCAATTTCAATCGCTAAATCTGGGGAAACTAGGCTATCCAAATTCACTGCATAACTGCCGCGAGGTGCCGTTTGCACCCGGTCTCCGATGTAGTAAGAAGCATCAGGTTGAGCGCCTCTGACACCCGTTTTGGCGTAGCTACAGTTGACCAGCAGTCTCATTTTTATACCTTTAGCAATGCCAAATAAATTGATTAAGATGACGATAATTCCGCTGTCATCAGCACGATCTGGCCCGACTGCTGCGATTTCAATTCTCAACAGTCCGTTGTAGTAGTAGGATTTTGCTCGATCGTACTCCGGCTGTTTAATAATTTCTATATATTCATCCCAAGTCGCTGTAACCCAGGTATCAGTTAGTAGTTTGGTTTGGAGTTGACTCGTCATTACCTCACCGCAAAAAATCTTTGACTTTTGAGGGAAAACTTCTGACTAGGGGCGATCGCACTTTTACCATTCAGCAGTAAGGTGCGCGGCGCGCACCCTACAAACTATTAAGCTATTACTCTTCTGCCGCTTCCTCAGATTCCGATTCTTCGATCGACTCTTCACCCGCAGGCGGCACTAAAGCCACAGCTACGATCGAATCATCCTCGTCCAACCGCTGCACCCGCACGCCCGTTGCTGTGCGAGATTGCGTGGAAATTGCACTCACAGCCTGACGGATAATAATACCTCGGTTGGTAATAATCATCAATTCGTCATCTTCGTTGACAATTCGCAGCGCAGCTACCCGATCTTTACCCTTTTTCGACTTGAATTTAGTAGCCGTCAATCCCTTGCCAGCCCGTCTTTGCAGTCGGAATTGAGAAACAGGAACTCGCTTGCCGTAGCCGTTGGTGGTGATTACCAACACCGAAGGAACTTCGCTGCTAACTGTCGGAATTTCTTCGGCATCTTCGCCTTCAATTTCCTCAGCTTCCAGTTCTAATTCTTCGTCTTCCAATTCCACATCTTCAGCTTCCAATTCAGCACTTTCTGCTCCTTCAAATTCCGAGTCGCCCGTTTCTAACAGAGCAATTTCTGCTCCCTCAAATTCCGAGTCTCCCGTTTCCAATTCAGCAATTTCGGCAACAATTGAACTCGGCAAAATGTCCATGCTGATCAACTCATCGCCCGATCGCAATTTCATTGATTTTACACCCCGCGTCGCGCGGCCGACAGGGCGCAACTGTTCGTGATTGGTGCGGAAATGAATTGCCATGCCTTGGCGCGTGCCGATGATGATGCTGTCGCCAACTTTTGCTCTCCGCACCCAGCGCAGTTGGTCGCCTTCTTCTAGAGAAATCGCGATTAATCCGTTAGTGCGGATGTTGCCAAAAGCTGAAAGTGCGGTTTTCTTGATGTAGCCGCCGCGAGTCAGCATGACCAAGTATTCTTCGCTGGTGAATTCTGTGACAGACACCATAGAAGTGATTTTTTCTTCTATAGGAATCGGCAGCAGTTGCACCACGGGAGTACCGCGGGCCGTCCGGGAACAGATGGGAATTTGATAAGCTTTGACAGAGTAAACTACGCCCCTGTCGCTGAAGAACAAAACGCTGTCATGATCGCAGCAGGAAAGGAAATGTTCTACTCCGTCGTCTTCTTTCATTTTCGCGCCTGCTTTACCGCGAGTAGCGCGACTTTGGGCCTCGAAAGTGCTGACAGGCATCCGCTTGATGTAGCCTTGCTCTGTGATCAGAATAATTGCTTGTTCGTTGGCAATTAAATCTCTTTCATCGATTTCTCCTTCGGCGTGTTCGATGACGCTGCGCCTAGGAGTAGCGATTTTGGTTTTGATTTCGACTGCTTCGACTTCGGCGATTTCTAAGATGCGTTCCCGACGCGCTAAGATATCTTCCAAATCGGCAATTTTAGTTCGCAGTTCTTCGTGTTCTTGCTGAATTTTTTGCGCTTCTAATGCTGTCAAGCGCCGCAGTTGCATTTGCAAAATTGCGTCAGATTGCTGTTCGGAAAGACCGTAATTATCGATCAATTCCTGTTTCGCTGCTGCGGAGTCTGCAGCGGCGCGAATTAGGTGAATAATTGCATCTAAGTTGTCTAGGGCAATTAATAAGCCTTGCAAAAGGTGGTCGCGTTCTTCTGCTTTGCGGAGTTCAAATTGAGTCCGGCGAGTAATTGTCTCAATGCGGAAGTCTAGGAAGACATTGAGAAATTGGGAGAGCGTAAGTAGTTGGGGTTCCCCGTTTACTAGCGCTAACATATTGGCTCCAAAGTTGGCTTGGAGGGGTGTTTGTTTGTAGAGGTTGTTGAGGACGACGCGGGGATAGGCGTCGCGCTTGAGTTCGATCACGATGCGCATTCCGTCTCTGTCGCTTTCGTCGCGAATGTCGGAAATTCCATCTAATCTTTTGTCGTTGACAAGTTCGGCAATTTTCTCAATTAGCGCTGCCTTGTTTGTTTGGTAAGGCAATTCGGTGATAATAATTGCTTCTTTGTCGGGGCGGCCGGGATGTTCGATGGTTTCAATGCCGGCGACTCCGCGCATTGTAATCGAACCGCGACCGGTGGTGTAAGCGTCGCGAATGCCGCCTCTGCCGAGAATTTGCCCTCCGGTGGGAAAGTCCGGGCCGGGGATGTACTGCATCAATTCCAGGTCGGTAATTCCTGGATTGTGGATTAGTGCTAAGAAACCGTCAATTATTTCGCCCAAATTGTGCGGCGGAATGTTGGTGGCCATCCCCACAGCAATCCCGGAGGAACCGTTGAGCAAAATTTGGGGGATGCGGGCTGGGAGTACCAGGGGTTCTTGCTGGGAACCGTCGAAGTTGTCGCCGAAATCAACTGTTTCGCAGTCGATGTCCCGTAGCATGGCGTCGTGAGTCAAGGCGGTGAGGCGACATTCGGTGTACCGCATGGCTGCCGCAGGGTCGTTGTCTACCGATCCGAAATTACCGTGACCGTTGATTAGGCGTTCCCGCATGGAGAAATCCTGAGCCATCCGCACCAGGGCGTCGTAAACCGCTGTATCTCCGTGCGGGTGATACTTGCCCAACACCTCCCCCACGACGCGGGCGCATTTGCGGAAAGGTCGATCGGGAGTCAAGCCCAATTCGTTCATGGCGTAGAGAATGCGTCGGTGAACGGGCTTGAGACCGTCCCTGGCATCTGGTAGCGCCCGACCGACAATTACGCTCATGGCGTATTCCAAGTACGATCGGGACATCTCATTACCCAGATCCGTCGGGATTATCCGCGACTCAGAGATACTCATAGGTTGAAAAACTCCGTTAAAACTTTAAATTTGACCGCTATAAATCCAAAAAATGTGATAAAATCGGTTTGGATTCAGTAGAGCTGCCAAATATTGCAAATTACTCCTGAAATTATATCACAATTTGCCTTTGACTTTATGGGAATGTCGCCAGAAAAATTAACTGACGAAACAAGGACAATTGGCAATTTGGCAGTTGGTGATTTAGTCATCAATTGGCCAAAGCTAGAAAGGTTTTTTTAGGCTGAAGGATTTCATGCTTTGGTGAGTTTTTTTGACTGCGATCTAAAAAAATAAAATGGTTGGCAGATCGAAATTTTAATTTCACAAAGCCGAATGCCGAATTGAAGCAAACTGAAAATCTAAAATATAAAATATCAACTCTAAAATCTGCTGATGCTACCCGTCATCTACTCCGAAGATTTCTTGCTGCACAAGACTGGAATGCTTCACCCAGAGCGACCAGAACGTTTAACGGCGATCGCGAATGCTCTGAAAGCTGCTCCCTGGGCGGCTCAAATTGAGTGGCAACAGCCCACCCCAGTGGCGCAGCGCGAAAAAGAACTACTCACAGCTATCAAAAAAGTTCACGCGCAAAGATACATCAAAGAAGTCGAACATTTGGCTCATCGGGGAGGTGGCTACCTCGACGGCGACACGCCGATTTCTGCTGAAAGTTACGACGTAGCGCTGCTAGCGGCGAGTGCTTGGCTCGATGGGGTCGATCGAGTGCTGGCAAGAAGCGAACCGGCTTTCGTGCTGGCGAGGCCGCCGGGACACCACGCCGAAAACGCCCGCGCGATGGGTTTTTGCTTGTTTTCCAATGCTGCGATCGCCGCTCACTACGCCCTGGAACAGCCGGGAATCAACCGCGTCGCCGTCCTCGACTGGGACGTGCACCACGGTAACGGCACTCAATCTTTGGTGGAAAACTGCCGGCAAATTGCCTACTGTTCCCTGCACCAATCTCCGTGCTATCCGGGAACGGGAGATGCCGATGAGCGCGGCGCCTACGACAACGTGCTGAACATTCCCCTGTATCCGGGCGGCGGCATAGCTGAATACCTGAGCGCCTTTGAATCTCTTGTCGTGCCGTTTTTGTCAAACTTTGAACCGGATTTGTTGATTGTCAGCGCAGGTTACGACGCTACAGCCTCCGATCCGCTGGCGAGCATGACTCTAGCGCCGTCAGATTTCGGTACTTTCACCGGATACTGTCTGCAAATCACCCGCCGCATCGCCTTTGGTTTGGAGGGCGGTTACGCGCTGAAAGAGTTGGCCGAGTCGGTTGTGGCGACGATCGACCGATGCCTCAATTAGCTGGAAAATTGGCTGACGGGAAAATGACGGAGAGAAGCGGTAATATCATCAAATCTGGTAGCATCCGAATTAATATTACCGGAGATCGGGACACGGCACTGCCGTGTCCCTACAATTATCGGGGTAGGGACACGGCACTGCCGTGTCCTCCGTTTATATCATTGCCGATCGCCCCCACAGCCTTCTTCCCTCTTCCTTCTTCCCTCTTCCCTCTTCCCTCTTCCTTCAGTGACAAGCATCACAAATTTAAGAGATCCAAGTCACTTGGCATCACAGTCTCGGTCACAGATTTTTAGCGCAAAAATCACACCGTGTCAATGTTTTCGATCGCCTTTGGAGTCGATCGCAGAGAGCATAATAGAATTACAATAAGTATGTGAAAATTTTATCTGTCTCAATGAATTAGGAGGTTTATCATGTCAGTTTCTCAAATGACACTCGAAGAGTTATTTGGTCAGGTCATGTTCTCCAGCGTCGTGACTCGCCACGACCGGAGACAGCTCAGATCCGCACTTTTAGAAAGAACGCTGAATGATGATGAGTATGCCATCATCAACCGACTGCTGTACAACGTGCGCCGCGGTTGGGTAAAAATTATCGATTAAAGCCGTGGCAGTCAACTCCCTTTAGGGGAGTTAAAAGTAGAAATTGCCAGTTAAAAACTTTGATATGTGGCATTTCTGCGGGTTAGATTGTGGGCTAGATAGTTCGATGTATTTCGGAACGGTAGTTGATTATTAAAATCGCGATCGACATCAGTTTATCAGTTTATAGGTAGAGATAATTATAAAATAACAGGTTGCGGGTGCATCTCTACTTGTTAAAAAAATGTGAGTTTTGAGTGGCTAACTGAAAAGTTAGAGTTAACTCAGAACTCATTATTTTTGCAAAAAATTCAAAGAAGTAGATTGCGATTTGCCGTGTTCGTTGGGGCGGGTTTACGAGATTATGGGTTTTAGGCACAGATGGTTGGTAAAACCCGCCCCAACAAGTTAAATTTAGAAGCCATTCGCATTCGCCAACCAAACATTCCGGCAATTTGAGCCCGGAAGTGTCAAAATATTAACAACCAGTTCATCCCTAAAATAATATGGCTCCCGCCGTTTTAATTGAAAATCTTCAGAAACGCTACGGCACTGTAGAAGCCGTTAAAGATGTTTCCTTCAAGGCAGAACCGGGGGAAATATTTGGTTTGCTAGGCCCCAACGGTGCAGGCAAAACCACAACCCTGCGGGTACTTTGTACTTTGAGTGCGCCCGATAGCGGACGCATTGAAGTGTCTGGCATTTCTGCTGTCAGTCAGCCGAGAATTGCCAGACAGAAACTCGGCTATGTCGCCCAAGAAGTTGCTCTCGATAAGGTGCTGACGGGCCGCGAACTCCTGCAACTGCAAGCCGCGCTTTACCATTTGCCGCGCAATACGATTAAAGGGCGGATTGACGAAATGGTGCAACTCCTCGGTTTGGAGGAGTGGGAAAATAAAAAGACGGGCACTTATTCCGGCGGTATCCGCAAGCGCCTGGATTTGGCGGCTGGGTTGCTTCACCAGCCGGATGTTTTGGTGTTAGACGAACCGACAGTCGGGCTCGATATTGAAAGCCGGGTGGTAGTGTGGGATTTCCTGCGCCGGTTGCGGGAGGAAGGTACGACGGTTTTGATTACGAGTCACTATCTCGAAGAAGTTGACGCTTTGGCCGATCGCGTGGCGATTATTGACAAGGGTACAGTAATTGCACAGGGCACGCCGGAGGAGTTGAAAAATCGGGTTGGGGGCGATCGGGTGACTTTGCGGATTCGGGAGTTTTCGCCGATCGAAGAAGCCGAAACAGCTAAAACTCTGATGCAATCGCTGCCTTTTGTGCAGGAAGTAATTGTCAATACCGCTCAAGGAAATTCTCTCAATTTAGTAGTAACACCGCAAAGCGACGCGCTGGTGACTATTCAGCAAGCTTTGAAGGATGCGGGATTGCCTACTTTTGGGATTGCTCAATCTCGGCCGAGTTTGGATGATGTGTATTTGGCGGCCACTGGTAAGACGCTTTTGGATGCGGAGTTGGCTGCTGCTAGCAACCGCGATTTGAAGGCGGAACAAAAACAGGCGATGCGATCGTAGTTTAGTTTAGGTGGTTATGGGCGATCGCACTTTTTTAGATGTGAAGAAAGTGGCGATCGTTTTTTTAGCTATAATCTTAAGAGTGAATCGAAAAATACTATAGTGATTTTGGGAGATATTAATAAATGAATCTTGTTTTAGAAGTTGAAGCGCCTCCTTTCCGAGAAGATGCAGCAGGAGCTATTCGGGTGGGAAACTCAAGGGTTTTGCTGGAATTGGTGATTCGAGCTTTTCAGGATGGTGCGTCGCCGGAATCAATTGTGCAGCGTTATTCTACTCTGTCATTGTCCGATGTCTATAGTGCGATCGGCTATTATCTCCGACACCAAGAAACAGTGGAAACTTATCTCAATTATCGCGAGCAGTTAGCAGAGTCCGTGCGTCAGCGTTTGTTGGGCATTCAACCGGATCTGAGCGTTGTGCGATCGCGCTTGTTAGCCCAAAAACAATCTTGAGGATTAACTATGCTGCGGCTGTTGAGCGATGAAAATTTTAATGGCGATATTGTTCGAGGGCTTTTCCTGCGTCAGCCAGACCTTGACTTGCTTCGCGTTCAGGATGTTGGTTTGCGAGAAGCTGACGATCCAACAATTCTCAACTGGGCGGCCCAGAACGATCGCATTGTGTTAAGCCATGACCGAGCAACTATGCCCGATTTGGCTTACGAACAGTTGAGGGATAAGGAACAAATGTCAGGTTTGTTTATAATTAACGATCGAATGCCAGTTAGACAAGCTATTGACGAACTTCTGGTGCTGGTTAACTGTAGCGAACAATCGGAGTGGAAAGGAGTTGTGTTGTATCTGCCATTGTAACAAGTTTTAGACATCCAACACTTGCTCTGCTGTCAGCGCTAATTCTGGGAAAGTTCGGGATATAATTTGCTCAGTTCCTCGGTAAGCAGTCATTTGATAAACCCCATTTTCATCGAGCAGGAAAACAAAAACAGTCGGTTCTTTCGGATTTCCCAAAGAGTTTCTGCTACCCAAAGCTAAATAATCGACAATCCAATATTCAGAAATTCCCAGCCGCTGATATTCATCCAGCTTGTCGATATAATCATCTTCCCAATTTGTCGATACAACTTCTACCGCTAATTGCAGCGGTTCAGTTAGTGCTGAGTAAGCGAAAGGATCTGAGTCCCAGAGATTTTTATCTACTACACTGACATCAGGATTTCGGCCTTGTTCTTTACCATTTGGAGTTAACGTCCTCACCACAATTCTGCCAGAGACCCAGTAGTTGAGCTTGAGTCTTTTTACCTCGTCTTTGAAAGCGTCTGAAAGAAATTCAGCGAGGGTTTCGTGCAGTCTGATTGGTAATATTCTCACAATTTCTCCATTCACAAGTTCATAGCGGCCTTCTTCGTCGGGAAGTTGCTTTACAAATTGCTCGAAACTGAGCATCTGCTTAGGTTGGGTACGAATTGCAGTCATGGTTTTCTCTCATTTAGCTAGATATTTAAGACTATTCTGCAACCATCTTAACATATTGTTTTAAGACAGGTGTAATCGTGAAAACGGTTTCAGCTTCACAGCTCAATTTTGTAATTATTCCCCGTCTGGCTAAAGATTGAATTGCTTTGAGTAATTCGCCGTGCGAGCCTTGATATTTTTCTCTTAATTGGGGAATAGAAGCGGGTGCAGTTTCGTTGGCAAGAAGAGCGATCGCCTGTTTTTCTATTTCCGACAACCGCTGATAGTGCTGCTGCAATATCGGTGTCAATTCATCGCTTAAAAATACTGGTTGATAGCTTAAATATTGAGAGACTCTACCGCCAAATAAGTTGTTAATGGTTTGAGCGACTAATTTTAACCAGAGGGGATTACCTTGATAAAGGTTAATCAATTCTGGCCATTGTTCTTCATCCAATAAACTTTTATCTCTAAGAATTTCTGTTGCTGCTTCACCTAAACCTGTTAACTGCAACAAACATACTGCTGAATTATCGTCGGTGAATGTGAGGATGTCTGAGGGTGGTTCCCAACTATTGAGGATTAAGCAGCTATTGTGGGGAATTTCGCCGATGAGTTTAAATAGGGTTCCGTAATTTTCATATCCGGGTTTATAATGTCCTGCAAGTTGCCCGCTGCTGAGAATTTGCTGCACGTCATCGAGGATGATGAGACAGCGATTTTCGCGCAATGTTTCTATGAGGATTGATAACTGAACATCGGTGTTGGCGGGTATGTTAACTTCTGGTTGATTTGAGAGTAATTGAATGAGGGTTTTGAGGGTGGTTTCGAGGGGTGGGGAGGTGCGGAGACTGCGCCAGATGATGCGATCGAATTGAGTTTGAATTTGGGGGATGAGGTGACGGGCGATCGCGCTTTTGCCGGCGCCTGCCATACCTGTGATGGTGAGGAGGCGGCAGTTTTGGCGGGCGATCGAGTTTTCGAGGGCGGTGAGGGGTGAGTTGGGGCGATCGTAGAAGGTTTTGAGCTCTGGTGCATCTCTTAAATCGAGTTTTTGTTGGGTGTTGTTTTCATTTGAGGTTTGTGTTGGGGGTGAGTTTTGTGGAGTTTTGGGAGGGTGGGATGTTTCTGGGCAGAAGTTATTGATGTTACTTTTTTGTACAATATTAAAGTTTACGAAATTAGAACATTGAGAAATTTCATATCTTTCCATTGTTGCTCTAAAGTTAGTTTTTTTTAGTTTTTTATCAGTTAGCCTGTCTCTGAAGAGCCTGAATAACTTGGAGGCTACTTTTTTAATGTGAGTCTCACTACAATTGCAAGCTTTTGCTATCTCCAAGTATTTCTTGCGTTCCCAAATACCTCGCAGTGTATCCTTTTGAATGTCATCCAAATATTTTCCTGTTGTGTCCACCGCCAGTTCATCAGCTAATTTCAATACTTCTTGAACGTCCATAGGTCATACAGATGTTAATGTTGTAGCCATTATCCCACTTTTTCCTGCTTTTTCCTACTTTTTACTACCACATCGCTAATTAAAATATTTTTATACTAACAAAAAAGGTTTTAAAATGAATACCCAAAGATACTTTTTATAGTAGGCAATAATAAAAAATATTAATATAATTCTCTACAAGGCTTTTAAGTAAATACCTAACTTTAGGTAGAGGCTTAAAACGCCCAATGCCATTATTAGCAAATAAAACGTGAAAAATATGTTCAGAACATTTTGGCTAAGTACACTAATGTCTTCAGCAGTCTGCGCGTTAGTAGCAACTAGCACAATTGGTGAAGCTGTTTTCGCTCAAATACCGGGACAAAGACGAGTAATCTACAAGATTTCTGATATAAACCAGTTCGATGCAGACCGATTTTGTAGGAATCAGTACGGAACCTATACATCTGCTCGCCTCGATCCTGAGAGGGATCGTGTTATGTGTGGGACACGGCGTTCTTCCACACAAACTCAAACGGGTGGGCAAGCCGGAACAAGCGGAGTAAATGGTACAAGAAATGTCACGGTAAATAACCCTGAGTGGAAAGAGGAGTTTCATCATCTCTCTGAGGTTTGTGAGGATAAGCATTCGGGCAAAGGTACTTGGGTTGGCGATGGAGGACGTTCTTGTTACGATAGCTACTGGACATGGTAGACTCAATATCCACAATGTGTGTTGCCTAAAAGGTTCGGACAAACATTAGGGGAAAAAGGCGATTTTGCAAAGCAGGTTCGCCTTTCTTTAATCCAATTTTTAGTGAGGGAGCGATCGCCCTTCCTTTTTTTAAAAAATATCGCTATTTATAAGTGACTACTGATACTCTACTACCGCCGCGATCGCCCTGGCAATTTCCTCCATATCAGTAGTCGAAAGTTCTCCTATTTTACGAATGAATCTTTGTACATCCATACCCCGTAATTGCAACATGTCCACTGCCGAAACTTTCGTTAAACCATTAGCAATATCTGGCTCAATCTTAACGTGCCAGATATTGCCAGCATAATATTTTTTCCAATCTGTGATAGGTGCAGCCAATTTCACTGGTAACTTGCCGACACTATCAGAACTTACCACTACAGCCGGACGGATTTTTTTGATTTCTGCTCCCACTGTTGGGTCAAAATTAGCCAACCAAATATCGCCCCGTTTAGGAGAAGGAGAGTTAGTAGTCAATTAAATCTCCTGCTTCTAATTCTTGCCATTCTCTATCTTCTTGGTAATGTTGCAACATTACCTCAGCTTGTTTTGCTAGAATATTTCGCCTCTCTTCTAGCGACAATTGCATAAATTCTCGGCGACTGGGATAGTCGGCTAGTGTTGGTATTTCTAAAGCTATATCAATATCTAATGACTGTGCTTTTCCTGCGGAAATTTCCTGTTTGGCGCGCTGTGCAGCCACAATCAGCGATTGTTGTGTGTTCTGAAAAGATATATTCCACTCCTCTTCATCCCTTAACTCTTCAAGATATTCTCGCAAATGTTCAACCACTTTGTCTTGAAGAGTTTCTGGCAAAGATTCCATGATTTTGACCAAAGTGGCGATCGCACTTGATGACATAGCTTTATCCTCCATTGTTGAGCCGAACTATCCCGCAGGAATCGCTCTTTCAATATATCTAAAGATTTCTCAAAAAATCTTCAACAGAAATCCCTGCCTGATTTAGAATACTTTTGAGAGTTCCAACTGCCAAATTTTTGCGCTGCACTGGTACTACACAGCCAACCTCGATCGCGCCTTGAGGATTAGACTCATCATCGATCGGTAATTGTTTCTTCAAAATAGCATGGCTGCCTCTCTGCCGTACTTGAATAAAGCCTAAGCGTTCCAAAGCCCGGATGGCTTCTGCACTACTAACTCGCGGTAGTTTAGGCACTCAATACCTCAAATGTAGTTAGCAGACGGCGGGAAGTTTTAGGCAGAGGGAATTCTTCTAAATAAAGTTCCGTTGCTTCTTTGAGATTGGCGATCGCCTCTTCTATCGTTTCTCCTTGGCTAGCCGTTCCCACTTCAGGACACTCGGCTACATAAACATCCTCTTCCCAATAAACAATTGCCGTGAAAGTACAAGACATTTTTTTGCCAAATTCTCCATACTCAATGTAGCATATCCAGCACCGTTTTTCAGTCGCGATCGCGCTTCCCATCCCCCTATCGCAAAAAAGTGCGTGAAGCGCAGCTATCCCGAAGGGAATCGCCCTCATTAACTTCTTACCTTTTGATACAAACCGTCTGAAGATTCTGCTATTTTAGGCAGACTACCATCCTTAATAGCTTTCATCAAATCTTCGCGCAACGCTTCTAAAAAATAGCGATCGTTGCCGATATCTGATGCTTCATCCTCATCCAATTCTTCATCCTTCAAACATTCTCGGTATGCCTCGATCCGAAACTCAAGAGCTTCGATAATAAATTGTACATCCTTAAAAGATAGAATCATCTGAACTCCCTTTTTAATCTTTACACTCACTTGCCACTATGCTAACCCACTCTGTTTCAAAGCTGCTAAAGCTGAAAATCGTCAACTCACTTTGTAGAACGATGCACTTATCAGTCGAAGAGACTCCTTGTACTCCTCTATCGGCATAATATGACTCGGTTTCCACAACCAATGATCGTTGTGGTCATTAACTAAATCAAGCGCGGCAGGAATTTCACTCTCCGCATCTAACTTCCACCAGTTTTTGTCGCTTCTTTGAGTAGCAAATGTCGAAATCCCACCTCCTAAAGTAGGATTTACCCAAATTCGACCATTTTCTTCATAAGCAGCAACATCTTTGTTCGGTCGGACATTATCCATTCTAGGTGAATTAGCGTTGCCTTGCCGATATAGAGCGATCGGTGTTTCTGCCATGTCTCGATCGAAGATTCCCAGCTATGTAGAATTTATCATAATGACTATACAATCTAATCTGCTGGCTTGCGACGATCGCCCGCCCAACACCACCAATACCTCCAGACTTGCTACTGTAAAGAGAGTTAGATTTAATCAAAATCAGCGCAAGCAATTATGAGCGGTACTGTTACATCCCCCAACAACCTCAACCAGCAGCGATCGCCCTCAACGGCTATTACAGCCTCGAACAGTTCCCTGCTGGGCGACTTCATCCAAGAAACACTCGCCTTAACCAAGCGCCTGTTTATTCAATTGCAGCGGCGCCCCTCCACGCTAGTTGCAGGCATTATTCAGCCGCTGATGTGGTTGGTTTTGTTCGGAGCTCTGTTTGAAAATGCTCCCGCAGGCTTGTTCGGCGAAAGCCAGAATTACGGACAATTTCTCGGCGCTGGTGTAATCGTTTTTACTGCCTTTGCCGGGGCGCTGAATGCCGGTTTGCCGATTATGTTCGATCGCGAGTTCGGATTTCTCAACCGCTTGTTAGTCGCGCCGCTGGCTTCGAGATTTTCGATAGTCCTGGCTTCGGCTATTTTTATCGTCACCCTGAGTTTCATCCAAACCGGCACAATCGTTACAGCGGGGGCGTTTTTGGGCGCGGGATTCCCCGGAATTGCCGGACTGGGGGCGATCGCCCTAATTGTCCTGCTGTTAGTTTTGGGCGTCACCGGCTTGAGTCTGGGTTTAGCTTTTGCTCTCCCCGGCCACGTAGAATTAATTGCGGTAATTTTTGTTACTAACTTGCCGCTGTTATTTGCCAGCACAGCCCTCGCGCCGCTGTCATTTATGCCAGAGTGGCTGCAAGTTGTGGTGACTCTCAATCCTCTGAGTTATGCGATCGAACCCATCCGCTACCTGTACCTGCACAGCGATTGGTCGTTAGCAAGTGTGGTGATGCAAGCTCCTTGGGGTAATGTTACCTTTGGAGGAGCGCTGTTAGTATTGCTAGCCTTTGATTTGGTGGCGCTGCTGAGCATTCAACCGCTGCTGCGACGCCGGTTTGCGTGAGGAAGGGCGATCGCGGCAAATCTGCGGGCGATCGTTTAACCTGCACCATCAATTGTAGGGACACGGCATTGCCGTGTCCTTAGCCCAATCGAAGTAATACAATCAATGGTGGACGGATTCGCAGTCAATGGTAGGGACACGGCATTGCCGTGTCCTTAGCCCCAGCCAAGTAATATAATATTTAGTCGCAAGTCAGAATATTGTTTAGATAGAATTGTTTTTTTGAAAGTTCAACTAATAAATTATGAACACCAAAACTTCTAAATCGGGCAAATTGATGATTGGGATTGCTGCAAGCGCGATCGCATCCTGTGCTCTGTTCTTGCCTCAAGCAAGCTTCGCTCAAGCCAGCGGTTTAACTAATTCCCCCCAACCGCTGCAAGACTTTCAAACTCAAGACAATACCGACCCTTTTTCCGGCCGCAGCAGCGGAAGCGGAATATTTGATTTAATTCACAGATCCCAATTGGGAGGCGGCCGCAGCATGGAAGAATTTAATAGCGAACAGCGCCAAAATTTGAACGATGCGGCAGCAGAATTTCGCAACAAACAGCGCCAACTACTGGAAAAGCAAGCTGTACCTTCTGAAGGAGCGATCGCACCAGCAGAAATTACCGCCCCCGTCCCTTAAATTTACAAATGCTGTTTGCTCATTTCTGAGTCCGCGTGGGCGAAGCCAGCGCTTAGGCGGACGAAAGTTTGTCTAGCAGCGATTTCAAGATCCGAATCTTATCTAAAAACCATCGCCCTTAATCCCGTTCCAACGACGCCCGCATTTTACCCGGATTAAGCAAACCGTAAGGATCGACCAACTCTTTAAACTGCAACTGTTCCACATTAATACTTTTCATCCCTCCATCTTCCAATATATAAGTGTGAGGATTAGCAATCAGTGCGCCTTGCTTTTCGTGATACCGAATAATTTCATTCAGCCGTGATTCCGTAGTGTAGCGAACTATTTGCAAAGCTGCGGCGATCGCCCTGCCGTTCATCCGCAAAAACTCCAAGTGCATCATCACCTCATCCCCATAATAATTGTACAGTTCCTCAATCAATTTCAAACCTTTATCTGGGGGAAAAAGCGTCTGCAAATAAGTCAGAGACGGGTCAGCGCTGCGAGCGTGCAGAGTTGTATGATTCCAAGTAAATTCAGCAATTGCTGCACCTTTGCTCGCTGCTTGCGCGTTTTTTTGATAGCAAATTGTGCCGCCATATTCGCCCACCAAATCTTGCAGCGGTTCCAGACAAGATTCAGCTACCATTAACAAAGCGCAGTGCTTACCTTCAGGAATCTCCTCGCGGAAAGCAGCAAAATAAGCAGGAATCGGCCAAGCACAAACACAAATTAGTTTTTTGATAATTCCGTCCGCATCGCCCAAAGCTTGACCGAAGTTTGCCGCTGTCATAAAATTATCAAAAGCGACGATAATTTCCGCCCAAGAATAAGCAGGGGCGAGGGGAATTTCTAACTCAGTAATAATCCCATTTGTGCCGTAAGCGTGGTTGACTTTTTGCACTTCATCGCCGCGCAATTCGATGACGCGGGGCTCGTCTTCCATTGTAACTACTCGAACGGCATGAAGATTTCCCCGATCGCGCAATTGCCCGTAAGTTATCGAACCAATTCCCCCGCTACCGCCGCCGATAAATCCCCCAATCGTTGCGGTGCGATAGGTTGAGGGAACCATCCGCAATTCCCAACCGGTTTCTCGCGCTTGTTTGTCGAAAACCGACATTTTCACCCCCGGTTCTACGCAAGCTAAACCCGGTTTTATCCAGCGGATACTGTGCATTTTGGTGGTGTCTAAAATGACGCCGCCGTTGAGGGGAATGCACTGCCCGTAATTGCCCGTTCCTGCACCTCTAACAGTTAGCGGAATTTTGGATTTGACGCAGGCTGCTGCAATCCGCAAAACTTCGGCTTCGCTGGCGGGACGAACTACTAAATCTCCTGTTTTATCACTTAAGAGAGGTTGCAAAACTGGACTGAAGTGATAATAGTCTTGAGATAGCTTGAAAACTTGCGCGCGATCGCTAATTATTTCGATTCCCGAGAGTTCCGAAGAAAAAGCATCCCAGTCAATACTTTGAATCGCAGTTGCAGTCATTTTGTTTCCTAAATCCTGACAGTATTATATATTTGTTCAAGCAGAGCTTAGTAACTAAAAATACTAACTGCAATCTTTCTTTAAGCAGTAAGATGCTGAGGTTTCATCCTACATAGCATAACTGCTTTTTTCAATTAACAAATCCCCCAAACACTGCCATACCGTAATATTTCCAAGGAACTGCAACAGTCTCAAATCCAGATGATGCCAACATCTCTAAATGTGCCGAAAGTGTAGCTAGGCGATCGGGATTAGAATAGCCGTAAGAGACACTCGTCCCCACATTTGCCCGAATTTGTGCTAAAGTTTCCCCCTGACTTAGCGCCCAATCTTCTTCTCTCCTTTGATAAATATCTTTCATTGCTGCTGATTCTGCTAAAGTCGGGTCAGCATTCCAAAAACAGCCACCAGCATTTAAACTTTCGCGAATCCGTCGAAACAATTTCAACTTCATCTCGTCCTCAAGATGGTGAATTGCCAGAGATGAAATGCAAGCATCGAATTTATCGCCCAAGCTGGATAAATTGGGATTGTTCGCCCATTCTCCAAAGTCCATTTCTATGCCAGTCCACCGGGCTGCGTATCCTGCCGACTCTATTTTTGCGCGGGCAAAATCAAGCATTCGCGGCGAGTAATCGACAGCAATTATTTCGACAGATGGGTAGCGTTGGAGAACTTTTAAACTCAGTTCCCCCGTACCGCAGCCGAGTTCTAAAATGCGGTGGTTAGCGCTAGCAATGCAGGCTGTTAATACATCCAGCATTTCGTCATATTTAGGTAAAAGTCGCCGAATGCCGGTATCAAAATCGGCAGTATGGACGAAAACTTCTCCCGGAAAAATTTCGTTGTTTGTAGGTGAGACAGTAGAGTCAGAATTCACGATCGCCAACCATAGACTACAATTGCTATCCTAACCGAGATACAGCAATAAGTGCGTGAAGTAGGGACACAGCAATGCCATGTCCTTACCCGATATCTCAACTGAAAACCGTTATAAAGTTATGCGTACTTTGACGGAGAACCCCAACACTCGCTGTAAATAACAATAAACAATCCCTTGCACTACGCCGTCTGGGTTTAGCCCGACGCCGACAAAGCGACCTGAAAAAGCAGTGTTATGTTAGTAGTGCGTAAAATCACTTAAAGATTCAACCTCACATTTGAGGATACCATGCGCCAGTTAATTTCTCGCAGTCGGGCTGCCATCAGCCAATTAATTTACAAGCGAATTCTCCTTGCAGTGACAATTTTATTTTGTGTAGGCGTAGGATTAGCGATGGCAAATATGTCTCGTCTTTCCTCTACCCTAATTGAATCGCAAGCCCTCCAAAATGCAACGCTATACGCCCAAGCTATTAAAGAAGCCCGCACCCTTTACAGTTCTGATGTTGTCAATCCTCTCAACAGTGATAAACTGATTAACTTTACCCACGACTACAAGCCGAAAAAAACAACAGTTCCTGTGCCAGCAACCTTTTTGATAGAACTAGGTAAACATATCACCGAAAAAAATCCTGAAGTGTCAGTCCGTCTGTACAGCAACTACCCGTTTCCTTGGCGAGAAAAAGAAGGTAAGCCTCAAGACGATTTTGAACGAGAAGCCATCAAATATTTGATGCAAAATCCGACACAAAAATTTTTTAGGAGTGAGGAATTTCGCGGTAAGCCAGCCTTTCGATATGCAGAAGCCGACCCTTTAACTGCTAGCTGCGTTAATTGCCACAACACTCATCCCTACAGCCCTAAAAAAGACTGGAAAGTCGGAGATGTGCGCGGTATATTGGAAATTACTCAACCTCTTGATACCATCACTCAAAAAACTCGCGGCGGACTGAAAAACTTGTTTTTCCTGTTAGCAGGACTTTCAGTGTTAGGGATATTAGGATTAAGTTTAGCTATCAGCAGGTTGCGCCAAAATGCTAAACAATTAGAACAGCGGGTCAGGGAACGCACGGCACAATTGCAAGAAACTAATGTAGAATTGCTGAAAGAACAGGAAAAGAGCGATCGCCTGCTGCTCAATATTTTACCCGAATCCATTGCTGCCAAGCTAAAAGATGGTCAAAGCAGTATTGCTGACGGCTTCGCAGAAGTCACGATTTTGTTTGCGGATATCGTAGGCTTTACCGTGCTTTCAGCACAAATATCTCCCGAAGAATTGCTCGATTTTCTCAACGAAATTTTTTCTGCCTTCGATGGTTTGACGGAAAAGTACGGCTTGGAAAAAATCAAAACAATTGGAGATGCTTACATGGTAGTCGGAGGTTTGCCAAACCCCAGCACCAACCACGCCGAAAGTATTGCTGAAATGGCTTTAGATATGCAGGAGGAATTAGCAAAATTCAATGCCAAACATCATGCAGGAATTAACATTCGCATCGGCATCAATACCGGGCCTGCAATTGCGGGGGTTATTGGCACTAAAAAGTTCATTTACGACCTCTGGGGCGATGCAGTCAATACAGCAGCCCGCATGGAATCCCACGGGATTGCCGGCGCGATTCAAGTCACAAAATCAACTTACGATATCTTGCAAAGTAAGTATCTGTTTGAAGACAGAGGAATTATCCACGTCAAAGGCAAGGGCGATATGAATACTTATCTGCTTGTAGGCAGGTTAGTCAGCGCAGTTTCGGTTTAATTTGTTTATTATATTATTAAGGGGTCTGCTAGTTAGTCCGGAGTCATCAGTCGTTAGTGGTTAGCCAAGAACTAACCGTTAATGGGTGCTGGCTGTTGACTGCTGACAATTACAGGAATTACATAGGAGATGTGAGGACCCGGTTTCTGCGGCGTTGCTTCCTTGACGCCAAAATTTATTACGAGAAACCCGGTTTCTTTTCCTATGTCCTAAATTAGCCATTTGCAAAATAGTAAATTTTATGCCATTGCGGATTTTATCTTTCTTGGGTTTTTTCAAATCTCGCTTGTCTAGGCAAATAGCTTTGTGGATATTTGCTAGCATTCTTGTCATAGAGGGAATTATTTTAGTTCCCTCTTATTTTCGGCGCGAAAATGAACTTTTAAGTCAATTAGAACAGGTATCTCGGGCGACTGTTGATTCCCTAGAGTTTTTGCTCCAACAAGATATTTCCGATCGCACTTTCTTGCAAGAAGAAGTAAAAAATATTATTAAGGATTCTCAAGTAGTGTTAGGACTGTCTATTTACCAAGCTAACGGTCAGCTAATATATACACTTGGCGAACGCCCCGAAATCAGTTTAAAGCAACTAAAAAATGCTCGTATAGTTCACCATCACAATTTCGATGGCAAGCGCTACGATATTGCTTGGAGGGAGCGACATTTGGGAGGCGATTACATCTTAATTGTTCGCCACGATGCTTCCACCGTTCAACCGGAACTCTACGCATTTATCGGGCGGATTGCGGTTCTAGTCATCATTATATCAGCCTTTGTCACTTCTGTGACTATGTTCTTTTTAGGGGTGACAGTAATTGCACCTATTTTGAGATTGCGCGATGACTTGATCGCTGCCGGAGACGCTTTGAGCAAAGATCGAGAAAAACCTGATTTTTACTCTCTTTCTGTCAAGCGCGATGACGAGTTGGGAGAACTCATGGTCGCATTCAATCAAATGTTTCACCGAGTATACAAGGAAATCGCACAGCGGAAACAAGCTGAGGAAATATTGCGCGCCGAACAAGAAAAGTCGGAACGTTTATTACTAAATATCTTACCGGTAATGATTGCCGATCGCCTAAAACAAGGCCAGATAAATATTGCGGACGGATTTGCCGAGGTTACGGTTTTGTTTGCTGATATTGTGGGCTTTACCGAAATATCTTCGCGCACGTCTCCTGAAGAATTAGTCAAGTTGCTTAACAAAATATTTTCATGTTTCGATAGCTTGAGCGAGCAATACGGCTTAGAAAAAATTAAGACGATAGGCGACAATTATATGGTAGCAGGCGGTTTGCCGCTTCCCTGTACAAATCACGCCGAATCTATTGCCGAAATGGCCCTGGAAATGCAGCAAGAAATTATGAAATTCCGCGACCAATGCGGTGAACCTCTAAATATCCGCATTGGCATTAATACTGGGCCTGTTGTAGCAGGTGTCATCGGCACTAAAAAGTTTATTTACGATTTGTGGGGAGATGCTGTGAATACAGCAAGCCGCATGGAATCTCAGGGACTTCCTGGTAAAATTCAAGTTAGCAGCTCAACTTATGAGTTGCTGTGCGATAAGTATTTGTTGGAAAAGCGCGGTAAAATTAATGTTAAAGGCAAAGGAGCAATGACGACTTATTTGCTGAAAGGCAGAAAAACTTAACTGATAATTTTAACCATCACCCGGGAATACCTGATATGGCGGCAGATGTTGCAGCGCAGCCACTCCTAACACCAAACTTGATTTTTTTGAAGGAACCGCGAAGACGCTTTAGGCGAAGCCGCGCGTCAGCGCTAGGACACGAAGGAAGAGAAGAAGAAACAAGAAAAAATAAAAAGTTCATAAGTGAGTTAAAATTGCTATATTAAAAGGCGACTTAATATTAGTTTGATTGGTAAAAATGACTGCGAATCAGGAACATAATTCTTCAAATTCACCAATTTGGCAGCCCTTCACGCAAATGAAAACGGCTGTCCCGGCGCTGAAGGTAATTTGCGGCAAAGGATCGGTGCTGGAGTTAGCAGACGGGCGGCAAATTCTCGACTGCATTTCTAGTTGGTGGGTGACTGTTCACGGGCACAGTCATCCAGTTCTCGCCGAGGCTCTTTACGAGCAAGCCCAAAAGTTAGAACACGTAATCTTTGCCGGATTTACTCACGAACCGGCAGAGAAACTTGCAAGTAAATTGCTAACTCATACGCCTACTTCTTTAACGCGGATTTTCTTTTCTGATAACGGATCGACTGCTGTTGAAGTTGCTCTGAAAATGGCATTTCAATATTGGCGCAATCTCGGAGAAACTAACCGCACTAGCTTTATTAGTTTTGAGGGAGGTTATCACGGCGATACTGTGGGCGCGATGTCTGCTGGCAGAAGTTCGCTGTGGTGGGAATCTTTTGCACCTTTAATGTTTGCTGGGGATGTTGTTCCTTTTCCGGCGACTTTTGACGGCGACGAGGAGGTGGAAAGCAAGGAGGCTGCGAGTTTAGAGAAGTTGGAGTTTTTGTTAAAGCAGGGCGGCTATGCCGGAATCTTTATCGAACCTTTGGTGCAAGGTGCTGGGGGAATGCGAATGTGCCGCCCTGAGTTTTTGCAGGCGATCGCACAACTTGCCCGCCAGTTTAATGTATTGTTGATTTACGATGAAGTAATGACTGGTTTTGGTCGCACGGGCGAACTGTTTGCCTCTGTTAAATCTGCAACTTCGCCAGATATCCTGTGTTTGTCTAAAGGATTGTCTGGCGGCTGCTTGCCAATTGCTGTCACAATGGCATCGGAGGATATTTATCAAGCTTTCTGGCGAGATGAACCGGACAAAGCTTTTTTTCACAGTCATTCTTACACTGGAAATCCTTTAGCTTGTGCGGTGAGTGTAGCATCGATGGAGCTTTTGGAGCAAAACCCAAGTGTGTATCAAGGGATGGAAAAATTGCACCGCCAATATCTGAATCAATGGCTGAGAAATCATCCTAAACTCGAACGGATTCGGACTTGCGGCACCATCGCAGCAATGGATGTGAAAACGGAAAGCGTTTCCGGTTATTTTAATGACATTGCTCCTGTATTGAAAGCCAGATTTCTCGAAGCGGGGTTTTTGCTCCGCCCCTTGGGAAATACGCTTTACTTGATTCCTCCCTACTGCATTTCTCCTGATGAACTAGAATCGATTTATCGGGTAATTCGTCAGGTTTTGGATACTCTGTAAACCCTTGAATTTTAGTAATGAATTTACCCAATTGGAACGATTTGGCTGACGACGCGCTGGCGGGCAAATGTCTCTCTCGCGAGCAATCTTTAGCCGTATTGCGCGCACCGGATGAGGTTTTGCTGGAACAACTAAACGCAGCTTATCGGGTGCGCCGCCACTACTGGGGAAACCGAGTCAGGCTGCACTATTTGTTAAATGCTCAAAGCGGCCTTTGTCCTGAAGATTGCCATTATTGTTCTCAGTCGAAAATTTCGACTGCGGAAATTGAGAAATATCCGCTTTTAGCTAAGGAGAAAATTCTGGATGCCGCCCAACGCGCAGCAGAATTAAAAGCTGGTACGTTTTGTTTGGTAATTTCCGGGCGTCAACCCAGCGCATCTACTTTCGATCGCGTTTTGGATGCTGTCGAGACTGTGAAGGCAAATTATAACCTGAAAATTTGCGCTTGTTTGGGATTGTTGAGCGAGGAGCAAACTCATCGCTTGGCAAAAGCTGGAGTCGATCGCGTAAATCACAATCTCAATACTTCCGAATCATATCACACGGACATTTGCACCACTCACACTTTTGGCGATCGGGTTGAAACCGTCGAACACGTAAAAGCAGCGGGAATCACAACTTGTTCCGGCGGAATTTTGGGGATGGGCGAATCGGATGATGATGCGATCGATTTAGCGCTGTCGTTGCGGAATTTGGGCGTTACCAGCGTACCGGTCAA
This sequence comes from Microcoleus pseudofavosus SVA1_A4, assembly GCF_036700565.1. Classification (NCBI taxonomy): domain Bacteria; kingdom Bacillati; phylum Cyanobacteriota; class Cyanophyceae; order Oscillatoriales; family Microcoleaceae; genus Microcoleus; species Microcoleus pseudofavosus. Next base: position 121,446 of record NZ_JAUBPE010000005.1, on the reverse strand, counting down.
CTTTTTTATTCCGATCCCCGGAACGCCCTTTGCGGACGTTAATCGCTTAAATCCCCGCCAATGTTTGCGAATTCTCTGTATGTTCCGATTTTTGCTTCCCAGCCAAGAAATTCGGATTGCTGGGGGACGAGAAGTGCATTTGCGTTCCTTGCAACCTCTCGGACTCTACCCCGCCAATTCTATCTTTGTGGGCGATTATCTGACGACTCCCGGACAAGCTGCACATCAAGATTGGGACATGATTCGAGATGCGGGATTTGCGATCGAATCCCCCGAAGGTTCTCTGTTAGAAGTTGATTCAGCAGTTACCAAGTCCGAACAAAAAACCCTGATTGTTTAACTATTATAGTAGTTTTCAATCGGATGAAATAGAGTAGGAAACGGCAGATTAAATAGAATAGGACACGGCAGTGCCGTGTCCCTACGGTTGAGATTCTTCAATCTCAAATCTCAAATAATACAAGAGGGGGAAATTGTGGACAAACGCGAAGAAATTACGATCGCAGAATACCAGCTAACTGCCGAATCTTTCCGAGAAGGAACTTGGCATCACGACGTATCCCAAAATCGCGACGCATTGACCGCTGCCATGCCCCGCAATCCCGGTAAAATTCTCGATATAGGATGCGGCCCGGGACGAGATTTAGTAGCGTTCAAGAACCAAGGACACACAGTTGTCGGCTTAGATGCAACTCCAGCTTTTGTAGAAATAGCTAAGAAGTTATCGGGATGCGAAGTTTGGCAGCAATCTTTTTTGAATCTCGACTTGCCAAATGCAGAATTTGACGGTATTTTTGCCAATGCTTCCCTGATTCACGTTCCCAGCGACGAGATGGTGAAAGTGCTGCAAGATTTGCACAAAGCCTTAGTTGTTGGCGGTGCAATTGTCATGTCAATGTGCCGGGGAAATTGGGAAGGATACGACGAGCGGCCGACCGGAAAACGCTATACTGCGGGATGGGAATACGAAACTTTAGCACCCTGTTTGGAACAAGCGGGATTTGCAATTGTCAGTCACTACTACCGCCCTCCCGGCTTACCGCGCGAAGCTCAATCTTGGGTAGTAATGGTAGGCAGAAAAATCTAACGTAAATGGGAAATTGGGAATCGGTAATTGCGAATCTTTCCCCTCTCTTCCTCTGCGCCCTCTGCGCCCTCTGCGGTTAAATAAAAAACTCATTCACCAATAGACAGAAGATTGTTGTATAATTATCCACAGTCAAATAAACCACTTTCTGCACCAATTAAATCCCCATTAATATGACAGAGAAATTCCACATTTTTTTAGCGGGTGCTAGTCGAGGCGTAGGCCTAGAAATCGCGAAGTTGTTGGTAGAACAAAAGATGCAAGTAACAGCACTTTTGCGATCGCCCGCAAACCGCACCGAATTGGAAGCAATGGGCATCAAAGTCATGACGGGCGATGCTTTGGATGCTGCGGCTGTGGAAGCTGCGATCGCTGGCTGCGAGCCAATTCATGCCGCAATCAGCACGATCGGCGGCTTGCCAAAAGATGGAGAAAGAGCCGATTATTTGGGCAACAAAAACTTGATCGATGCGGCTGTCAAAGCAGGCGTGCAAAAGTTTATTTTAGTTTCATCGATCGGTAGCGGTAACAGTGCCGCTGCTTTGCCGCCCCAAGCTTTAGAAACTTTGCGCCCGGTTTTAATTGAAAAGGAAAAAGCCGAAAATCATTTGATAGCCAGCGGGATGATTTATACAGTGATTCGTCCGGGCGGACTCAAATCGGAACCTGCAACAGGCAACGGTATTTTAACAGAAGATAGTCGAGTTGCTGGAACTATTCACCGGGCGGATGTAGCGCAGCTAGTTTGTCAGTGTTTAGTTTCTGATGCTGCTAACAATAAAGTTTTGTCGGCGGTAGATAAACAGATGGTTTACGGCAATCCAGAATTTGAGGTATTAACTTTCTAGGGGCGGGTTTAGCGCAAAATAAGCTGTCTCGCATCTAAATTTTATTTTTTGGGCGTTGCTCAAAGCCCACCCCACAGGAAAATTGAACTTTTGTGAAACAGGCATCTTGCCTGTTCATAAAAATGCTGCGCCCACCCCAGAAGAAAATTGAACTTTTGTGGAACAGGCATCTTGCCTGTTCATAAAAATGCTGCAAGATTTGGCATTCAAGAATCGAAAGGCTTAATCCACGATCGCCCGATCGCCCAATCCAAAACCAAACCCGCGATCGCAAACAATATCACACTCTCGGCACTACGAACAGCAAACGGCAATAACTCTTGCAAAGCCGGCATCTTCCCCGCCTCAAAAGACAATCCAGCATCCAACTGTCCAAAAGCCCGCACCAACCCAAAAGCCAACACCGCACCAGATTTAAGCTGCGGGTTAACATCTCGGCGAATCGCATAGCGGTAAGTCACGCCGAACAAAAAACCGCCCAAAAGTGCGATCGTCCCTCTGAAGGCAAAATTTAGGTCAATTTCCCTTACCTGCAAACTCGCCAGAGAATCCAACCTATCCGCTAGAATTAAGCTATTACCAAGGGCGATCGCCCCAAAACCAATCAAACAAGACAAAGCAGCAACAGTCCCTGCCTTCAAAGATTCTACCCGTTCAGCGGCACTAAAATTTGACGAGTCCTTCACGGCGCCCTCATTCTTAAAATGGCTCAAATTGATTTATCATCAGAAAATTGGGTAGAAACCTCGTCCTTTTAGGACGGCTTTATATTACAATATAATTGGTCAACGACCCACCCGAGACGATGGATCAAACAGCCTATACGAGCGAAGTTCAGCCTTGTGCTGGCGGCGAAGCAAAATCGGTAGACCGGGAAAAGAGGATAGGGCAATGGTAAACATCCCTAGAATCAAAACTACGAAGAATTCCGTTTGGTATTTGATACGTAAAAACCGCAGGGCTTGCGGGGTTAGTCTGTGGAGCGAACATAAGACCAAATCTCTTTTAGGGTGGAGGCAGTGGCGAAGAAGCAGAAATTCAAATCGTGAGGTTTGGGAATCCCCGTACCTTCAGGTCGGGGTGGATGTCAAAAGGTTTGGAGTCACTTTGTACAGTTTGTTCAATAAATAGCTATGGATATTTTGTCACTCGGTTGGGTTTCGGTGCTAGTTCTGTTCTCCTTCTCAATTTCAATGGTCATTTGGGGACGCAACGGTTTCTAGATTCCAGAATAGCTTGCGGGGCGAGCTTTTTAACTGCCCCGCATTTTTGGGAAATCCTATTTAACCAAATCAAAATAACACGAGTTGTAAACATGACTGCCAAAAAAATATTAATGCTAGTCGGCGACTTTGTAGAAGACTACGAAGTAATGGTTCCTTTCCAAGCCCTGCAAATGGTAGGTCACACCGTCCACGCCGTCTGCCCGGACAAAGCAGCAGGCCAAACAATTCGCACCGCAATTCACGACTTTGAAGGCGATCAAACCTACAGCGAAAAACCCGGCCACAACTTCACTTTAAATGCCACTTTTGACGAAATCAACCCGGCCGACTACGACGCTTTGGTTATCCCCGGAGGACGGGCCCCAGAATACATCCGCCTCAACGAACAAGTGCTGCAAATTACGCGCTACTTTGCCAGCAGCAAAAAGCCGATCGCATCTATTTGTCACGGCTTGCAAGTCCTAACCGCCGCCGGCGTACTCGAAGGCAAACGGTGCACTGCATACCCCGCTTGCAGCCCCGACGTACTCCGGGCAGGCGGCAAATATACAGAAGTTCCCGTTACCGACGCCGTAGTCGATGGCAACTTAGTCACAGCCCCCGCGTGGCCGGCTCATCCTAATTGGCTGGCTGAATTTCTGAAAGTTTTGGGGACAAAAATCGAACATTCAGAAAAAGTCGAAGCATGACTATTTTCACAGTCAAAGTTAAACCGCATTCCAAACAGCAAAGCATCGAAGAGCAACCCGACGGCAGCCTCACAGTACATCTCAAATCGCCGCCAGTCGATGGAAAAGCCAATCAAGAATTAATCGTGCTGTTGGCGAAAAAGTTTAAAGTGCCGAAATCTGCGATCGGCATTAAATCCGGTTTTTCCTCTAGAAATAAACTTGTGGAAGTTGCGATCGAACCTTCAACTTATATCTCCCCGTAGGGACACGGCAATGCCGTCTCCGGGGAGCAATGCCGTCTCCGGGGAGCAATGCCGTGTCCCTACCGGATATCTATAAATTTAACAACAAATCTATCTAAAGATGGATTCAGACTCAGCTTTGAATTCATACAGTAGTAGTTGTAGCGTTAAAATAAAAAATAATGAGCATTGAAAATAGAGTCGAAGCAACTGCTAAGAATATTGAAGGCAAAATCCAAGAGGCTGCTAGCGAAGTTACAGGCAACCAGAAAGACAAATTAGAAGGTCAAGCCAAGCAGGACGAAGCATCAGCAATTCACCTGAAAGAAGACCTCAAAGATAAAGCCAAAGAGATTGTAGACCGAGCCTAGAGTATTGCCCCCTACAAGTTTCCTGCCTACTAAATCCCGCAAACACACAGTTTGCGGGATTTTTTTAGAGATACTTTTCGTAGATTATAAAGATTATTGCTGGCAAAATTCATCTGCTAACTGCCCCTACAGATTCTACTAATACCAATTATCCAAAGTCTTGCCACAATGATGAGTGTGGGTTTGTTTACGCTCACTATTCTGCACCGGTGCGTCGCTCAAAGATTGTGGATATTATTTAAGATTTTTGATGGCGACGCACCCTACAGATACTGTTGCATGAGTTTTGAAAATTAGTATAACTCATAGTGTAAAAGCATTAATTTTGTGGCGGGAATTGTCTCCATTGCATAAGTTGTGCCATCTTGATGAGAAAATTCTACCTCAAAAGCACTGCCATAAAATTCCATCACGACTGTTCCTACTTGTCCTTTATATAATTTAATGATTTGTTTTGTTTCAAAATGGGTTGCTTCTAAATCTTCAGTTAAAACAACAATATCTAGGTCTTTAATTGTTTTCATTATTTTTACCTCACTTTTTGACTTGGCTGGGGGCGGGTCGATCGAGATTAGTCTGGAGGCAGAAACCGGGTTTTTACTGAAATACTGCATCCCGGCCTTTAACTAGGAGTGAAAAACCCGGTTTCTTTGGTTCTGATGCGTCAGTTCTAAAGATTATTGGCGCGTGGCAAAATTCACCCGTGAACCCGCCCCATGCCCCATGCCCCATTCGATTTTCGATTTTCGATTAAAATTACCAATCAATCTAAAATCTAAAATCTAAAATTGCCCAATCCCCAATTCCCGCAAAAAAAAGCCAGGGATTGATATCCCCAGCTCGAAACATAGCACAATTAGTTTTGAGAGTTGGTAGGGCGATCTTTTCAGAATCGACCCCACCCATTTTTACCCAAATTAAATCAGGGTAAAGTCAGAAGCCGTAATGCCCGGTCTGTTATTCACAATTGCAAGCGTAACGCCTGGGTTAGAACCAGCAGTACCGTCCGGGTCAAATCCTAGTCGTCCGTCTGCATTTTGATAAAAGAGGAACGCATCTGATGTGCCCGCCCCGGCTGGACCAAAACTGCTAGTGTAAGTCCCGCTCTCCAGCACCAAGAACGACCTCGAAGAAAGTCGATTCGTACCTTCGATTACACTCACGCCGGGGAAGCCGCTGGAGTTAGTGACTTGCAAGATAAACTTGTCTTGCCCGACATCAAAACCCCCGATTTGGTCTGGGTTGCTACCCAGCGGTGTGCCGATCGTGACGCCCTCGCCGAAGTTGTTGTAGTAGAAGCTGTCATTGCCGGTGCCGCCAATCAGCGTGTCAGCACCAGGCCCGCCACCGAGAGAGTCGTTGCCGTCACCCCCGATCAAATAGTCGTTCCCAAAGCCGCCCAACAGCGTGTCGTTCCCACCGCCGGCATCCAAGGTATCGTCCCCGAATGTTGCGTTGGATGAGTCGCCGAACAGTATGTCATCCCCGCTACCAGTAGTTATGACATCAGTAGCGTTGCCGCCAGTGATGAAGTTGGAACCCAAGTTATCGGTAATGAAGCTGACCACTGTGCGGGCAGCACCAGTAAAGTCAACGGTGCTAGCGTAAGAGATGGTGTCGTTACCGTCAAACGTACCAATCAGGCTATCGCGCTGGGTGCCAAAAATGATTCTGTCATTCCCGACGCCACCGTTCATCAGGTTGGTGACGGTGAAGGTGCTGCCAGTAGGATTAGTGTAGCCAATTAACAAATCGTTGCCCAGCCCGCCGTCGAGAGTAACCAAAGCAGTACCAGTACCAGCAAAAATGGCACGGGTAGCATTGATAGTATCCTCGCCATCTCCACCGGCTGCGTTAGTAAAGGTACCGCTCAGGCTGTCATTGCCATCGCCGCCGACAATTGTATCAGTCGCAAAAGCTGCAACGATCGTGTCGTTGCCCACTCCACCGTCGAGCAAGTTGCGACCCGCGAAGCCGGGAAAGGTACTGGAGGCGCCTACGCTCGAAAGTACATTCGGCACCGTGGCCGACACGATGAAGTCGTCGCCTGCACCTCCCAGCGCGGTATCAGAAGTGGCAAAAACGCGGATCGTGTCGTTACCGTCGCCGCCGTCAAAGAAGTTTCTGCCGGCGCCAAACTCGCCGATCGCGCCGGTGAGAGAATCGTTGCCCCCACCGCCAATCAAGGTAGTTCTCTCAATGCCGATCGTGATGACGGTCGAAGCAAACGGGCTGGTTTGGGTACTGTTGGTAATGACCAAGGTGTCGTTGTCATTATCGCCGGACAGGTAGCTGCTGCTGGCCACACCTACTAGGGTGTCGTTGCCTCTACCGCCGAAGAGAGAGTCTCTCTGGTTGATACCTACAACCAAGTCGTCGCCCAAATCGCCCCGCAAATAGTTGCTGCCTTCATTGCCAGCGAAGCCAACAGCCAAGCCACCAGGTAAAGAGAGGTTGTTGCCGCCGCCTGCGATGAAGAAGCCGATCGCGTCATTGCCCTTGCCGCCGTAGAGGGAGTCTCTTCTCTGCGCCCCTCCCAGCATCGTATCTGCGCCCTCATTACCAAAAAGGAGGTTAGCTTCGACAGTACCTTGGAGGAAGTCTTCTCCCAAACCGCCGTAGATCGTAGCGCGGGCTTCAGCGACTATGGTGTCTGCGCCTGCGTCGCCAAACAGCAAAGCCGGAGTGCGCTGGGATCTGATTGAGTCTTCGTCGTCGCCGCCGTACAGGGTATCGTTCGGGCCGACGGAAATCAGAGTATCGTTATCGCCTTGGCCAAATATTAAGCTGCCGCCCAGGGTGGAAGTTCTCACGAAATCCGCCCCGGCTCCGGCGAATATTGTATCCGGGCCCAGTCCCGGAAGGTTTAAATCTAATTGATTAGGATCGTCACTTAACGTTGTCATACAGCTTCACTCCTCTACTTCTTGTTGGTCATCGCTTGTGCGACTACAGACACTGCCTAGAACACCGAATGTTTGGATGCCGCTGTAGTTTAACCTGTTTGCCAGCCGCAAGTCTAGCCTACTGGCGTTAACCATGTCTAGACTTTCTCCCTCGCGGACTTTTTGCTTGTAAGCTTTTATTTTCAATGCCTTCCACCCTTTTATAATCCTTTTGCACAGTCTCAGGTGCTCACGCTCAACAAGACGCGGCTGATATTCTTAATGTTCCATTCTGGATTGGCGGTCGGGGATCGCCTCCGGGGGAGGACATTAAAGATTAAAAAAGGTTGATCGGGCCGATCGGGAAGACAAGGAAAAGTGGGAGATTGGTTACTTGGTTGCAAGGCTTTGTGGCAATTTCCGGTTTCCCAGGCAGCGCCGTCTTTAAATAACTGGTACGATCGAACTCTATACCACTCCGGGGTCTAAAAGTCTACACCCCGCTTTAGTTCTACGCCCCGATCTCCGTAGTGTTTGTGACAGTATACCTCGGAGTGCACGCTTGCCAAGTCAAAGTAAGCGTGGGGTTTGTGGCAGCGCCCGGTGATAATAATTTCTGTATCGCGGGGCTTGCGCAGCAGCGCTTCGACGATCGGCTCTACGGGCAGCAGTTCTAAGTCTACTGTGGGATTGAGTTCGTCGAGAATAATCGTTTTGTACCAGCCGCTGGCGATCGCACATTTGGCGATTTCCCAGCCGCGTTCTGCTTCGGTGCAGTCTAGCTCTTGCTGTTGTCCCCGCCAAACTATAGCATCTCGGCCGCACCGCTGGTGGTCTACTAGCTGCGGGTAGCTTTGGCGCAAAGCTGCGATCGCCGCATCTTCTGTATAACCGGTGCCGCCTTTGAGCCACTGCACGATTAACACCCGGTGAGATTGGTCTTGGCTGATACCCCTGCCGATCGCCTGCAAAGCTTTTCCCAAAGCGCTTGTAGACTTGCCTTTGCCCGCTCCGGTGTATATTTCGATACCGGAAATATTATGCTCTGCCGCTGCCGGGTGATAGTGGGGCTTCATTTCTGAGTGCAAGTCGGCAATATCCAGCAAAGCTTCGGGGGCCGCTCGGCCTGTGGCGATTACTTCTAAATATTCTGGTTTGTTTTTGAGGGTTTGGACTACTTCGTCTACTGGCAGCAAACCCAAGTCCAATACTGGGTTTAGTTCGTCTAGTACCACCACGGAATAGAGATCGCTGGCGATCGCTCCTTTGGCGATATCCCAGCCTCGCTGAGCTTCTGCGCGATCGAAGCGGGTGATTGCTTCGGCCCCAAAATATTCGGCTCTGCCGGTACGCACTTGGTCGATCAAGTGCGGAAATGCCCGTTGCAAGGCTTCTATTGCCCCGTCTTCGTCGTAGGAGCGGCCGGGGCCTTTGAGAAAGCGCAGCAACAAGACTCGCGTGGGCGAGGCTGAATTGATACCCAGCCCGATCGAGCGCAACACTACTCCCAAAGCTGCCTGAGACTTGCCTTTACCAGCGCCGTCGTAGACGTGAATCTGACCTGCGGCGCGTTCCGAGCGGGATGAGGCTGTCCGAATACCTATGCCATTCCTTACCATAATCAGCAGTTATTTGAGTCTCTCTCGGGGTGGGTATTCGATCGCGCGGATTGAATGTTTAATGTTTCCATTCTGTTGGCCGATCTCAACAGATTATACGATAAGTCCTAACTCCCAATCTTACTAGGGGCGATCGAACGCAATCAGGGGATCAAACCGGCGGTTAAGATTATTCCGTTTGTGCTGTAGAATTAAAATTTAACACGGACTGATATACCTGAAGGCTTATGATTGCGAGTGTTTTCCCATTTCGGACTGTTTTGGTACAAATTTTAATTATGTTTTTGGCGATCGCGATCGAATCGTGGTTTCTGCAAAAACTACTTAAACTAGGTCCCAAAACCAGCGTTGAATATACAGCCATCCTCAATCTATCTTGCACTTTCGTAGGCTGGTTAGTTTTCTTCGGCATTGAAAGCGTTCTTCCCAAAGATTTGCGGGAACAGCTTATCGGTTATATTTTATTAGGTCGAGGGCAGGATGTTTACGCTCGAATAACTATGATAGCAGTCTCAGTATTGGCAGTGACTTTTATAGCTAAATGGCAGGGATTAGAAATCATAGAAAACATGGTTTTCGGCAATAAAAAAGCTTCCAAAACTCAGTTTTTAGGACCGCCAACCCTCACCCGCCGTCCTCCCAAAAAAAGTTTTCAAGTAACTACCCAGTTGGGGGGAATTTTAATCGCCCACACTGTTAGCAATTTCGTTATTTTAACCGTGTTGTTTTTGCAAAGCGTCAATTGAAATATATGATGAAGCAATTTTTTGATGCCACCCAGCAACTCACTAAGCTGACGAACAACCTTTGGGAAACCAATAAAAAAATCCAAAAGGCGATGATTCCGCCTAAAGTTGTCCACTGGAAGACGCCTTTACTGCTCAGCATTTTTTTAGCTTTGCTGTCAGTAGCGGCAGTCACTGACTGGCGGACGAGAACTCTGCTTTTTGATATGAGCTGGTTATTTTTTACACTTTCAATGGGTTTGCTGAGCAGCCAGCAACCTTTTGTGATTAAAGGAGTAAGTCTGAGTCCGTGGGTGACAAGCATCTTAATTGGCTTGTGGTTGCTGGTAAGATTGCCGGCGGATAAGAAGGAAATAGCATGGATATCCGGCCCAATTATAGCAGTAGTAATTCTTGCTACAATAGAGATTTGGAATAGCGAGTCAAAACGGGAAAGTATCAGGTCGTTGATGCGCCCTCAGTTTGTGATGATTACCCTAGTTCACCTGCTGTTTTCGTGTTGGTTTGCATTTCACTTTTTAATTCAAGGTTGGATACAACAGTATCCGAGCATTTTATCGCAGGATTTGAGGCAAAGCGATTATGTGGTGACATTTCAACAGCCAACTATTAATCGCTCCCGAGGAATTGTGATCCTCAATGCAATGGAGCGATACCTGCAAAATGAAGCCCGGACAAAACCGTGGGCGCAGGTAGAGCAAATGTTAATAGATATTGACAACGAGCGATTTTTTCTGCGGAATCAAGCCTTAAAAACAACTGGGATAGTCCCAGAAGATGCGAGCTGGGATGTCAAAACTTCGATCGTCCAAGGGCAGTCGCGCTATCAGTTAGAGATGCAGGCAACTTGGCTGGGGCTGGTTTTTCGACCGGAAATATATTCGTTTACCAAGTCTTGCGAGGTGTTCGAGACAGGCAATAGGGCGACTGTAACCTGCGACGCTATCAAACGCTCTCAACCCGGACAGAAAAAAGATGGAACTGCGGGAGACAGTCAAGTTTGATAATCTCGCAGCTAATTGCAAACATACAGCAGGAGATGATTCTGCTGTAATTAAATCTCATTTACCAATTCCCAAGCAGTAAGGTGCGCACTGCAAACCTGCAATATAGAGGCTTTGCGTAAGTCCCGATCGACCAATTTCCCATTCCCCATTCCCCATTCCCAATTCCCAAATGAATTTGAGAAGAATCTTGACAGTCGCGACCAATGTATTTTGGGAAGTAATTCGCGATCGCATCCTTTACTTAATTATTATTTTTGCTCTGTTGATGGGAGCCTCGGTACGGTTGATACCGGAATTGGCTGCGACAACCGAGAAAAAAATTATCTTAGATGTCGGTTTGGCTGCTATGAGCATTCTCGGTCTAATTGTCACAGTCTTTGTGGCTACCGGACTGGTCAACAAAGAAATTGAAAAGCGCACTGTTTACCTGTTAGTTGCTAAACCGATAAGTCGGGCTGAGTTAATTGTGGGCAAGCATTTAGGGCTGTCGGCGGTGCTGGCGGTGCTTGTAGCAGCAATGACTGCGATATATCTGGCTATTCTGAGTTTGAGCCGGATTCCTTTCCCTTTGGAAAGCATTTTAATCGCTTCGCTGTTTGTCTGGTTTGAGCTGTGTCTCATGGCCGGTGTCGGGATTTTATTTGGGGTGTTCAGCAGTTCGCTGCTGGCAACTTTACTGACATTTGGCGTTTATTTGATGGGACATTCGACGCGGGATTTAGTGGCTTTGGGCAAGTTAACTAAAAATCCTGGAATTGAACAATTGATGATGGGACTTTATTTGGTTTTGCCGGATTTAGCCAGATTCAATTTGAGAAACGATGCTGTTTACGGACAAGTTCCTTACTTGGCAGGTTTGATTACAGATGCTGGCTACGGTTTGCTGTATGTGGTTCTGCTGCTGTCAATTGCGATCGCCATATTTTCCCGCCGAGAATTTTAAAACGCGCATTCGGCACCGCCCGGGGTAATGGTTTGTAGTGAGGATTAATATCATTCCGGTTGCATCGGAATTAAGATTACCCGAAATCAGGACACGGCAGTGCCGTGTCCCTACGATTAATCTGGCGTAGGGAAACGGCACTGCCGTGTCCTCTATATCATTCCGGCGCAGCCGGAATTGATATAAAGTCCTCATTACAAACGAATTTTATTAGCGAATCAGCACGCTAAGATAGAGAGAAGGTTGTCGATCGGCAATCTCGACTAAAACTCAAACTTTTATTGATAAAATGACGTTGCCTATGGCTGCTGTAATTCAAAAACCGATATCGCAGCTAAAAATTACCTGGCCGCTGCTTCCCGATGATTTCATCCTACCAGACGACCCTGTAGACGATACAGACCATCCCTTGTTAGCTCACGGTTTGCGCCAGTCTGTAGTGGATTCCCCAGAACTAATGCAAGACGCACTCATAGTTTCTAATTTTGCTTTGTGCGCTGCTGTGGACGATCGCACTATTTGCAAAGCCCCAGACTGGATGTACGTGCAGCCAGTGCAACCTTGGCCTCACAACTATCCCCGCCGCAGCTACACCCCTCATACCGAAGGAACAGTGCCTTTTGCAGTGATGGAATTTCTATCAGCTACTTACGGCGATGAATACTCTGTCGAACACACAGAAGAAATCGGTAAGTGGTTTTTTTACGAACAAGTAATCAAAGTTCCCCGCTATGTCATTTTTCGACCGCATACAGGCAGAATAGAAGTTTATGCGCTAGAATCGGAGCGTTACGACAATCAAAATCCTGATGAAAACGGTCGTTATTTAATACCTGGATTAAATCTCTTTTTGGGAGTTTGGCAGGGAACTCGTGAAGGTAGAACGGGATATTGGCTGCGCTGGTGGAATGCGGAAGGAGAATTGCTTTTGTGGCCGGAAGAACGGGTGGAAAATGAACGCCAGCGAGCCGATCGCCAACAGCAAGACAAAAAGTTAGCCGAGACGCTGTTGGAACAGGAAAGACAGCGCAATCAAGAACTTTTGGCTCGATTGGCCGCCCTCGGTATAGATCCAGAATAGCAGTAATCAAGGTTGAAATCATGTTAGTGGAAAAACTCGAACAATTAAAAGATATTTTCGCGCAGATGGAACGGGCACTGATTGCCTATTCCGGCGGAATTGACAGCACTTTGGTGGCAAAAATTGCTTTTGACGTGTTGGGCGATCGCGCTTTGGCAGTAACGGCAGTTTCCCCGTCTTTATTGCCAGAAGATTTAGAAGATGCGCGGATTCAAGCAGCAGAAATTGGCATTGTTCACGAAGAAGTAGAAACTCAGGAAATGGCAAATCCAAATTACACTTCTAACCCGGTTAACCGCTGCTATTTCTGCAAAAGCGAACTGCACGATACTTTGAAACCGCTAGCACTAGCAAAGGGTTATCCTTATGTGGTGGATGGGGTTAATGCTGACGATTTAAAGGATTACCGTCCCGGAATTCAGGCGGCAAAGGAACGCGGCGCGCGATCGCCTTTAGCAGAAGTAGGAATTACTAAGTTTGAAGTGCGGCAATTGGCAAAAGAATTGAGTTTGCCTTGGTGGGACAAACCGGCTCAACCTTGTCTGAGTTCGCGCTTTCCCTACGGCGAAGAAATCACGGTGGGAAAGTTGCAAAGAGTGGGGCGCGCCGAACGGTATTTGCGGCAGTTGGGACTGAAAAATCTGCGAGTGCGATCGGACGGAGATACGGCGCGCATTGAGTTACCCGCCGAGGAAATTAAGGAATTTGTGGTAAATGCGGATTTGCCTGCATTGGTGGCGGTGTTTCAGGAGTTTGGTTTTGTTTACGCGACTTTGGATTTGGAGGGGTTTCGCAGCGGCAAATTAAATCAGGTTTTGCAGCCGGAATTGTTGGGGCGAAAGGTTGATTAATTATCCTGAAAAAATGTCACTACAACAGTGTGTTCGTCCCGATCGCATTTAACTTGAAAACGTCGCTGAGGATATAGTAATTTTAGGCGACTTTCCCACATCTGAGCTAATGCTTGTCCCAAATACAATAAATTCTCAGTGCTAGCGTTTTCCGCACCGGGGAGAATATCATCAATGTGGTGGTGGTTCATCACCTGCTCAATTGCAGCGACATCATTCCCCAGTTTGATTTTCCACTGTTCGTATATTTGACTGTTAAAGGCTTCGGACAAAAAGATACCGCCTTCATGTTCGACAAAATCTGGCCAGAATAGTTTTGTGAAAGCTATAGCAATTTCAATGTTAGCAGCTCCGAAAAGATAATCCCAAAGTGAAAAATCATCGCCGTTGGCTTTTTTCCACTGCTGGAAATCGGTTAGTTTATCTGCATTCAAGGATATTTGTTTGATGAACATAATTTCTAAGGTATTTCATCCAATCTAGCTGGCCTAACTGTTTTCTCAGCTTGCACGAAAATGTCTCCTGCTGAGTTTTGGTTGTATTTGTATTCAACGGCGTGAGGTGTCGGCACATTTGCATGAGCCTTTCCTGTCAAGTCTACTCGCTTAATTGCCCGTCCGCTGTCATCGTAGACGATATAGCTGGTAATGTTCTGGCCATCCATGCGGTAGAGTAAGTTTCTGGCACCTGCTCCATCTAGAGGAAATCTCCCGCTGACTTGGGTTCCGACGGCTATCAGGGTGGTAGCGGGGATGCCAACTGTCCAGTCAACTGGTTTAGACATAATATGTGTCCTAAATTATTTTACCATCTCAGTTTGATATATGTAGCGGTATTTGGATATGTACAAATTACTAATTTATAGAAATTTGCATCAATCCTGACTGCTTGTTAAAGCAATAGCATAAACTGAAGTAGCAGCAAGAGTAGCAGCAAGTTTTATGAAAGTTAAGTTTAAGTTAATTTCCGCCGTCTTGGCGTTGTCACTGTCGGCGTACATCCCGTTTCGGGTGTTAGCTAACCCGCAACCTGCGGGAGATACGGTTAGCTCTGCGCTGTGGTGGCAAGTTTCTGTATACAATCAGGTACAACAAATTAAAGACAAGCAATATCAAGGGTGCGTGTGGGGCGATTCTATTTCCTCGGCTTTGGGCGATTCTTTGGGCGAACAAAACTTTAATTTTGCGATCGGCGGAATGAGTACGGTTTCCCTGCTGGAACAGCTTAAGCTGGTAGTTCCTTTGCGGTTTACGTGCGAAAAAACTATTATTGCGATCGGTACAAATGATGCTATGTACGGCATTAGCGACGAGCAGTTTGTCAGTAACTTAAAAGAGGCGATCGCCGTGATGCGATCGCTCGGAACAAAACAAATTATTCTGATTCCTGCTTTTTATTCAACTCTTGCCGCCAGCTACAATCCTAAATTTGCCGGAACAATTGCCAGAGTTGACGAAATCAATGTTCTCATCAATAAAGTAGCCGCCGACGAAAATCTGACCGTGGAATCTAGCGGTATACAAGCCTTGTTTAAGGAACAAGCTCTCAATGCAGATTTAACAATTGACGGCGTTCACCTCAATGCCAAAGGTTTAGATATATACAGAAAAGTTTTGTTAAATATTTTGAATTATCCCTTAACAACCCGCACTTTTTATGATATAATATCTGTTTAAATTATTGCTTTAAATTCCGTGCGGACTTTAATAGTGTGTTGTGAACTCAACGACCCAAATTATTTTTTTTTCATGGAGGACTTTAGTCCTCACTACAAACTTATAAGGGTTATTTTACCTGACTAGATATCAAGGAGTAGTTGTCGTAGTTTGTGGCTGCTGATTTTGGAGCTGAAGTTGCTGCTGCTGAATCTGAAGTTGCTGATTTTGAATATCTATTTGCCGCTGTCTGTCTTCAAGTTGCAGTCTTCTGTCTTCTGCTTGCTGTAGTCTGTCTTCACGTTGTATCTCTCTTTCTAGCTGTCTGTCTTCACGTTGCTCTTGTCTGTCTTCACGTTGTTCGCGAATCTGTCTGAGCTGATTTTGTCGCTCGAAATCTCCTCCCAAAAATAAGTTTTGAAAAGCGTTGATAGTTGTTTGAAACCCAGTAAAAACTCCGCTAACAGCGCCGATCCCTGTTGCAACTCCTGCGATCGGCTGCAAGAAACTGTTGATATTGTCTGCTACCCTAGTATAGCCCGATCGCGCTACAAGAATCACATCGTTGTTGCGGAGAGTTGGGTTATTATTAGGATTTAACCCTTGAGCAAAATCCACCTCGATCGTGCGGCGAGAAACAGTACCGTTGGGGTTCAAACGCAATAATTCTACCTTGTCTTTTTTTGCCCGCAATTGATTGAAACTGCCTGCGGTCAGCAAAGCTTGGTGCAGGGATGTACTGGGTCGCACCAGCAAAGCCCCAGGCCTAATTACTTCCCCCACAATATTGATGCTAATCGCGTTCGGAGAAAAACTGCTATTGGCGACTTGAGAAACTTCAGCTAAGTCTACAGTAGCTGCTGTCGGGATAATCACGCTATCTCCTTCTTGCAGCAAAACATCTTGGGTAGCATCACCTTTTTGCAGCAAATCCCAGAGATTTACCAGGATAGTTTGTTCAGTACCTCCTCTGACTTGGCGGCGGATTTGTACGCGGCGAATGTCAGCTTCTGTGGTAATACCGCCAGCAATTTTGAGTGCTCTAGTTATAGTTGGTAAACCTACAACTGCTCCTTGCTGTTGGTCGATGTTGACAAAACTCAGCTCTGTTTGTTGGTTGGTAGATCGCAAGTCAGAAGCAGATACAGTATAAGGCCCCGGCCGGTTCACTTCCCCGACAATTACCACGCCAATTGGTTTAGTAATATCAGCGGAAAAATTAGCACTGGCTCTTTGACGGACTTCTTGAGTATTCAGGGCACTTGCTGTCGGTACAAAAATTGTATCTCCATCTCGAATCGTGACATCTTGACGCAAATTTCCGGTGTCTAAAAAATCCTGCAAATTAACAGTAGTAACTTGCTCAGACGCGCCTCTGCGAGGACGGCGAATTTGGACGTTTCGCATATCTCCTGCTGATGTCACCCCTTTTGCCAGTTGCAGCATTTCCATCAAAGTCGGGAATTTTACTCCTCCTCCTTCTCTAGTGGGATTAATCTTGTAGGAACCCGGGCGAGTAACTTCACCGGCAAGACCTATATTTAGGGGGCGGGCGACGATCACAGTCACGGTAACAACGGGAACATTGATGAAGGGTTCGTATCGCTGGGTAATGACGTTAGCGGCTTGTTGCAGCGTCAACCCTTGAATTGAGACGCTGCGAATGATTGGCAAATTGAGCGTCCCGTCAACTAACACTTGATATTCTTTGCTGAATTCAGGGACGCCGAAGATATCTAAAGCAATGCGATCGCCCGGGCCTAAAGTATAAGCTGCTTCTTGTGTCAGCGAACCAGAATTGCCGATCGGTGGCAAACTCGAACCCCCAGGAGGCGGCGGCGGTACTCTGGGCCGGTTAGGAGTGGGTGCAGGAGTTCTGACGGCAGGCAACTGAGCTATACTGGGCAGCGAACTCGATAGCACCAGGAGTGCTGACAAACTCAGACTTGTAGCGGTTTGAACGGTATGTTTCATCTTTCTTCCCTGGTTGCAGCCTGCCAATGAACGAGAGCAATACAAGCTAGTTGATTTTAGTTTATTTTCCCTGCTGTCCAGTGTAGCCTCGCTTCGCTGCAAAATCCACAGGTGGAATAATAAAAATTGTGCGATCGATCGATTTTATATTTTATATTTTATATTTTAGATTGGGAAATTGAAGGATTAAATTGATATAATCATAATTATCTGCTCTTATTTGCGAGTAAAAAATACGTGGGACTTAAGCTTGATAAGGTGATTCCCTGGGGACGCTGCTTGGATGAATACATAGGAATGTTTAGCTTGACATCAAGTGATCTCAAGCTAGCCATTCTTGATTGTGCGGGCGGGCCGGCGAGTTTCAATGCCGAAATGACTCGCCAAGGTAGAAAGGTAATTTCTTGCGATCCAGTTTATCAGTTTACTGCGGTGGAAATTGGCGATCGCATCCAAGAAACATATCAAACTGTGATTGACGGTGTTAAAGCCAATGTAGACGGCTACCTGTGGAATAATTTTGAATCCCCGTACCAGCTAGGCCAAGTGCGAATGAAGGCGATGCAGGAATTTTTAGAAGATTTTCCATCAGGCTTGCAGCAATGCCGCTACATGACTGCTGAGCTGCCTGTTTTACCTTTCGAGAACAGTCAATTCGATTTAGCTTTGTGCAGCCATTTCTTATTTGCTTATTCTCACCTGCTTTCCGAAGAATTCCATCTGGAAGCAATTACAGAAATGTGTCGGGTTGCGAAGGAAGTTCGCGTATTTCCTCTGTTGCAGAGTTTTAGCGGGGAGGAATCCGATCACTTAAACCAGATTATTGCTGAATTGAAAAACAGAAGTTTTCGTGTGGAAATTCAAGAGGCTCCTTATGAGTTTCAAAAAGGTGGAAATAAGATGCTGCGAGTTAGGGTATGAATGTAATTCGCGTCTATAGAACCCATTTGATATCTATTTTGCGTAAATCTCAGAAACCGGGTTTCTCTCTATATTTCTGGTCACCAACCAAAAACTCGTAGAAACCCGGTTTCTCGCCCCTTGCGTAAATCTCAGAAACCAGTTTCTATCTATATTTCTCGTCACCCAACCCAAAAACTGAAAGATGTCAAATGGGTTCTATACAAATTAAGTTACCGGGCGAATGGAATTCGCGGCTGTACAAACGATGTCCGCCTCTGCGGACTGGAAGAAGTTACCGGGCGAATGGAATTTGCGATCGCTTATTTCCCAAAAATTAGATAAGCTAAGCATAAAGTTATGCCTCTTCTTGGGGTTCGCCAATGGCACGCTGGAGTGCATTGCGAATGTGGATAATCCTCACCGTTGGTATGGGTAGATCGTCAAGAATAGTGAAGAGTATGCGATAGGTGGTTTTACCACTTCCATATAGAAGCTGGCGAATCTCTTGGCTGAAGAATGCGTTTTCACTGGCTAAAACACAACGACGCGGCATTTCTTGGAGTGAGGAAATCGCTTTAATCAGACCCTGATACCATGCTTGAGCGCGATCGGGAGTCGTGAATTGAGAAAAGTTCAGAAACGCTGCATCAGCTTCAGATTGAGCTGTACTGGAAAAGTCAATGCGATAGATCATGCTTCCAAAGAAAGTCCGTATTTCTGGTTTTGTCGATCTATAAATTCTTCCAGACTAGAAAATTGACCCCGATCGAACTCATCAAGTCCGTGTTGAATCCCTTCCAATGCCTCGAAGAAATCGCTTTCATCAAAGCTAAGTCCGAACGCGAGAACAGCTAAGGCAATACTTGTTATATCTTGTCCTGTACTTTCAGCCCGTTGGCGGAGCAGTGCTTCGAGTTGGGGGGGTAAGGTGAGTGTAAGGGTCATAAAAGTTATGATGAATGGTTAACTTTATTTTGTAACTCTATTTTGGCATAGGTAGCCAAAACGATCGCTTCCTAAACTATCTGCCCATTGAGGCGATCGCCCTCTTCGGCCTGTCTTGTTTGTCTGCTAATCTTGCAAGGCTGCGAGACTTTGGGCGATCGTTTGGGGAGCATCCCATTTTTGCTTTCAGATCGTGGACGCTTGCATCAGAATAATATATTTGGATGATATAGCGCGCTCACGTCATCTCGCTCGCGATCTATGCCGCGAGCGAGAGGCTCGCACTCCTAAAAAACGCTTTTTACCAAATTGGGATGCTCCCGATCGTTTGTTCTTCGCTGAGGGGTTGAAACTCATTTGCTGTGTCAATTTCTCCACTAATTCTAATCGAAAACCGCAGAGCTTCATTCACTCCTTCAGAATCGGTAAACATCTCTGCAACATCCGATTCTAAACGAATATTTACACCACCAATGGTCTTTCGTCCAGATCCTACCCTTCTTAAACGCAACTTCCTCAAATCATATTCCGACCGAAGCTCATCGTCCATCCCTGTTTCATCCTTCTGCATAAACTTCTCGCTCCACTCGTGTTACTTTTCTGGCGCTAATCAAACGAAGAAAATCTGCTCTTTCTGTATACGACACTATCAATAAATTACCTTACTGGGACTCTCCAACAATAATATAGCGATCTTCTTCATCAGAGCGATCCGGATCGTAGAAATCGACGTAGAGGCGATCGTCAAAAAACCGTTCTGGCTTCCTCAAATGAGATCCCGTGCTCGGACAAATTTACCGCAGCCTTGTTTTCATCCCACTCGAATTTCATAAAGATCCCAAATCAGCATCTTTGATATAATATTACATCAAGAAACCAAACTAAAACCAACTCATGCCGCAAACAGTCTGGATCGCACGACACGGAAACCGCATCGACTTCGTTAACCCCGACTGGTTTCTCACCGCAGAACACCGCTACGATCCCCACCTTTCCGAAGACGGTCACGTTCAAGCCAAACAACTCGCTAATCGCCTCAAAGGTGAAGGAATTTCTCATATTTTCGCCTCCCCTTTTCTGCGAACCGTCCAAACAGCAAATCACGTGGCCAACGCCCTCGATTTGTCAATTAAACTAGAATGGGGATTGTGCGAATGGCTGAATCCTGAATGGATGACAGAAATGCCGGAAACTGAGTCCGTCGAAGCTTTGTGCAGGCGTTTTCCCAGGATTGATGCTTCCTACAAAGGCGGTATTGCTAATTATCCCGAAACTGGGGAAGCTTGTTTCAAAAGGGCGGGGGAAACTGCTAAACGCCTCGCGGCTGAGTTTCCCGAAGATATGTTATTAGTAGGTCACGGTGCGTCGGTTTTAGGAACTGCGATCGGGCTGGCGGGCGGTGCGGAAACCGAAATTAACGCTTCTCTGTGCTGTTTGGTAAAATTGGTGCGGGGTGAGGGAGAATGGTCGATCGCACTTAATGGCGATACTTCTCACCTGACTGACTCTGAAACCGCGATCCGGTTTAATTAAAGTTGAGATTCGTGCGAAAAATCCCATTCTATGCTAAGTGTGTAAGGTGCGCGACCCGGCGCACCCTACGTTAATCCGATCTGTGAGAATCTCGGTGTTATTGTTTAATCTCGATCGCACATTTTAAATCGAAAATCTTAAATCGATATGGCAGGACACAGTAAATGGGCGAATATTAAACGCCAAAAAGCTAGAGTTGATGCCGTTAAAGGCAAGGTTTTTGCTAGAATATCTCGCGAAATTATTGTCGCGGCCCGCAGCGGAGTTCCCGATCCCGCTGGCAATTTTCAACTGCGGACTGCTATAGAAAAAGCGAAGGCGGCGGATATTCCTAATGAAAACATAGAAAGGGCGATCGCCAAAGGTGCCGGCTTGGCGGGGGGGAGTTCGGAATTAGAAGCTATTCGCTACGAAGGTTACGGCGTTGGCGGGGTTGCTATTCTGATTGAAGCGCTGACAGACAACCGCAACCGCACGGCGGCTGACTTGCGAGAAGCTTTTACTAAAAATGGCGGCAACCTGGGCGAAACTGGTTGTGTGGGCTGGATGTTCGACCACAAAGGAGTTTGTACGGTACGCGGCCCGATTGATGAGGAACAGTTGTTTGAAGCGTCGCTAGAGGCGGCTGCGGAATCTTATGATTTGATATTAATTGATGAGGATACTGAAGGTGCAGAGGTATTTACAAGTGTGGCTGATTTGGAACAACTGGCTGATGTTTTGAAGCAAAAAAAATTTGCTGTTTTGCAGTCGGAAAACCGCTGGATTCCGAGCAATACAGTGGAAATAGACACTCCTGAAAAAGCTCGATCGCTCTTGAAGTTAATGGACGCACTGGAAGATTTGGACGACGTGCAAAGCGTGACGGCTAATTTTGAAATGGCAGAGGAATTAATGTCTTTGAGTATGGTGTAACGATCGATAGCGGTTCTCAAGGGTGGTGAGGTATGGGGGCGAGTCCTATGCCAATGCCCAATGCCCTATGCCCTATGCCCTATGCCCTATGCCCTATGAGCACCTCATGTTACTGAGAAAGGCTATAAATCACCAGATTTTTGCCATCCGCAAGACAAATCCCGGTAACTCTGGATCTGCGCTGACTGTTTCAGGATTATCTAAGATTTCAGGTTCGCAATCGGGACGGTAGATGTAGACTTTTCTGTTTTTGCGATCGATCAACAAGCCGAGCGATACACCGTTCTCAATATATTCTTGCATCTTTTTTTGCAATCCCTTGAGAGTGTCACTAGAAGACCGCAATTCAATCACAAAGTCTGGACAAATCGGTGCGAATGAGGCTTTTTGTTCTTCAGTTAAGGCATTCCAGCGCTCTAGTTTAATCCATGAGGCATCGGGGGATCGGGTTGCTCCATTCGGCAAGGTAAAGCCTGCACTGGAGTCAAACGTTTCACCTGTGCCATCTTGTTCAGCCCAGTTCCCCAATTGTAGGGCAATCTTACCGTTTCGATTCCCTGTATCTGAAAAAGCTGGTGACATAACGATCACTTCCCCACTGGCAGTACGCTCAATTCTCAAATCGCGATTAACTAGACAAAATTCATAGAACTGTTCAACAGTCATCGATTCGATCGCAGGGAAATAGACCGTCAGTGGGACGCTTTCGGTTTGAATTAGCAGCGTCGTCATGGTTTTTCCTTTTTTTGGTGCAGGGGTGATAAAATACCTCGAGCTTATCATATCTTAGCTTGGCGATCGAAAGTCTTAGTCGATCGCGGATTCGGAGGCTTGTATCCGTTTTTGCGCGGTGTTAATAATCTTTTTTTCCAGTCAGCAAATAAGTAACCATGTATCCCTTGCCCTTAACTTGAATAGCGCCGCGCTTCTGAAAAGTATATTTATCTTTTAATATCTCGTAGGTTTCGGCGGTGACTTGAATGCAGCCGGTAATCCCGTGGGATTCCATGCGCGAAGCAATATTTACTGTGTTGCCCCAGAGGTCGTAAATAAACTTTTTTAAGCCGATGACGCCGGCAACGACAGGGCCACTGCTAATCCCGATCCGAATGCTGAAAGGTTCCGAATGTTCTAAACTGAGGAGCCGAATTTCGTGCAGCATATCGATCGCCATGTTCGCAACTGCCGCGGCGTGATCGTCTCGGGGCGTAGGCAAACCGCCGACAACCATGTAAGCGTCACCAATAGTCTTAATTTTCTCTAAACCGTGGCGATCGGCCAAGTGGTCAAAAGCCGAAAAAATATCGTTGAGCACTTCCACCACTGCCGTCGCTGAAATTCTCGACGAAAGCTCTGTAAACCCCACAATGTCGGCAAACATCACAGTTACTTCCGCAAAACTTTCGGCGATATTGTGTTCGTTGTCCTTCAAGCGCAGGGCGATCGCTGCCGGCAAAACGTTCAGCAGCAGTTGCTCGGATTTAGCTTGTTCGAGTTCCAACTGTAGGTAAGCAGCCTGCAACTGTTCGGCTTGGCGAATTCTTTCTTGAGCTAGCTTTTCGATTTGGGCGGTGCGGCTCAAAGCTGTCAGCATATATGTCACCGGAATCAGAGTCCACAGCATCCCCATCGTCAGAGTTCCCCAAGAGCGCCAGTGCTTGCGAATCCTGCGAATTTCCGGCGTTGCCGACACGTACATAGACCACTGGCTGCCACTAATTTTCAGCCGCCTTCTGCAAGCTGTATAGTTAGGGCCTGGATTGTCAAAAATCGGGCAGTTTTGCATCAGGGCTCGGTCAGCAGCGGCTGATGCTGGAAGCACTTGTTGGGTCGCGGATTGGAACTGCACCGCAAATTGCTGAATTTGGCTCTCAGCAGGGAGATTTTTGAGCACCGGGTAGGCCCTTTGCGGTAAGAGTGACGCTGCTTCTTGCTTGTCTGGAGCCTCGCTAACGAGATAAATATTGAGGTAGTCGGTATTGCGTCCTTTTAAAGAGGTTTGGAAAATATCTTTGCCTCGAAATACGCCCAGAACAAATCCTTGCAGCAGTTGGCGGCGGGATTCCAGCGTAGTCGGTTTACTGCTGTTTTCGTAAATCGGAACTATGGCCAAAAGACCTAGTTCGGGGGAATTGCTCTGAGTTAGGCCGACGTAGTTGGTGACAATCATCTCTCCAGTATCGCGCCCTCGATCGAGCGCGGCGCGGGTTTCTGGGTGGGAGGCGAGGTCAAAGCCTAATACTGTCTCGTTTCCGGCTGGTGGTTCGACGTAGAAAGCCGGGAAGTATTCGGAACGCTGGAGGGCCTTGCGGAGTTCTCCTCGCGGGCCGCGCTCTGTAATCTCGAAGCTGGGCTCTGTTTCGGTTCTAGCTGTGATTTCGTAGTTGCGCCGCTCGTCCTGGGGGACGCGGGGGGCCCAAGCCAAGAGTTGCAGGCTGGGGTGGACGGATAGGGGCCGGGCGACAAACCTAGCAAAAGAGGAACGCTCGACGGCGCTGAAGGCTTTCATGTAGTCGCTGAGGGCGAGAACAGTATCTAAGTCGGAGTTGAGCTGGCGTTCGATGCCGATCGAAATATCGTCGATCCGGCGGTGCATTTCGTAGTCGCGGCGGTTGTCTTCCCAGTCCCAAACCAAGGCAAATGCCAGGACCGACAGTCCGACACCCAAAGCCAGCGTCAACCCGGCTGGCTTGTAGCGAGACCAGGATAAAGGTAGTTTTTTCAGCATAATTGCCTAGCGAATAAGGGCAGCAGATTAGCACACCGCTGAGTGCGATTTATTTCGGCCTCTGAGTGCGGTTAATTCAAAACCCTGATAACTCAAGCACCGACGGCAATTGGGAATTAAAAGTTAGATATTGAAACTTTTAGATTAATGGACGATCGCTCAGCACGGGATTTCAATCCAGAATTCCGCTCCCTGTCCCGGCGCACAGATGCACCGCAGGCTTCCCTTATGTTTTTCTACCACAATCTGATGGCTGATGGACAATCCCAAACCGGTTCCCGAGCCGACCGGTTTGGTGGTGAAGAAGGGGTCAAATAGCCGCTTGCGAACGTCTTCGCTCATTCCCGGGCCGCTGTCGGCGATGCAAATAACGATGCGATCGCAATGACTGAGATGGCTTTTGCTGTGGCTTTTCAACCCGGCTTTTTTCATTTCAGTGCGAATCACGATCGTCCGAGGTTGCGGTTGGTTTTCTAGAGCGTCGATCGCATTGCTGATAATGTTTAGAAATACCTGGTTTAACTGCCCCGCACAACAGTAAATTTTCGATATTTTTCCGTATTCTTTAATAATTTCAATCCGGCTTGTTTTATTTTCTTGATGCAATCTGTGCTGCACAATTAACAGCGTGCTGTCAATTCCTTCGTGAATGTCGGCAAACTTCATTTCCGATTCGTCTAGCCGCGAAAAGTTCCGCAGCGACAACACAATTTTACTGATTCTTTCTACTCCTACTTTCATGGAGTTGAGCATTTTTGGCAAGTCTTCCTTGAGGAAATCCAACTCTAATTCTTTAACTTTTTCAGCAATCTGAGGAACTGGGGACGGGTAGCAGTTCTGGTAGAGATTCAAGAGTTCTATTAAATCGTGAAAATAGTTGTATGTGTGAGAAATATTGCCGTTAATAAAAGTTGCGGGATTGTTGATTTCGTGGGCGATTCCAGCCACCATCTGACCGAGGCTCGACATTTTTTCGGATTGAACTAATTGGATTTGAGCGTGTTGAAGCTGTTCGTAGGCTTCTTGCAATTGGGTTGCTTGTTTTCTCAATTGAGATTGGGAAGCTTGAAGTGCTGCTTCGGAAATTTTGCGGTTGGTAATATTTTCAATCATCCCTAATTTGTAAATAGGTTTTCCTTCGCCGTCTCGAATCAAAGTAGCTGTCACGTTTACCCAAACAATCTTACCTGTCGCCGAAATCTGGCGAATTTCGATTTGATAGCTCGTAATTTCTCCCCGATAAAGAGAAGCAGCAACTTGGATATTTTTTGGATTATCTTCGGGATGCCCAATTTCTATAAATGTTTTGGCGAGCAATTCGGCTGCGGTATATCCCAGCATTTCGCAGTAAGTTTTATTGACTCGTATTAACTTGTTATCGTCTAAATGGGCTAAGTAGATAGCGATGGGTGCATCTTCAAATATTTGGCGAAATAGTTCCTCGCTGGCCCGGAGTTTAGCTTCGAGGGAAAGCCGTTCGGTGATGTCTTCAAAAGTACACAAAATGCCGACTACATTGCCGTTATGGTCGTGTAAAGGTATTTTATTTGTATCCAGCCAGCACTGGGTGCCGTCGGCTTGCAGTTGGGGTTCTATAATGTGATATTCTGCGGTGTTGCTATCCATAATGTGGCGGTCGCAGGCTCGAAAAAATTCTGTTTCTTCTAACTTCCAGGGCATATCGTAGTCCGTGAGACCGACGATTTCACTGGGGTGATTGAAACCTGCGACGTTGGCCAAGTTTTTGTTGCCTCCCAAGAAAACTGAATCTCGATCTTTCCAGACGATTAACTGAGGGATGTTGTTGATTACCAACCACAGCATTTTCTGGGATCTTTGCAAGGCTTCCGTGCGTTCTAGGACGCGCTTTTCCAGCTCTTGATTAGCTTGCTGCAGGGCGATTTTTGACTCGCTGAGGGCGATTTCTGCTAGCTTGCGATCGCTGATGTCGATTGTCACCCCCTCCCAAAGTATATCGCCGCCCTGTTGCAGTTCGGGCCGGGCGATGCCGCGAATCCATTTCAGTTTTCCCGATCGCGTTACGATCCGCCCTTCATATATCCAAGGTTTTAAAGTTTCGCCGGAAATTGCGACTGATTCTAACAGGGGTTTTAGGTCTTCTGGATGCACCGCTGACCACATTAAATCGGAGTTTTTTTGAACTTTTTCGGGATCTAATTCGTAAAGTTCCCAACAGCCGGAACTGACATAAATGAATTCATCGGAACCGTCGGGATGCAGCAAGTATTGATAAATCATTCCCGGCACGTTGGCGGCCATTTTTTGGAATCTGGCTTCGCTTTGCCGCAGTGCGGATTCTGCAAGTTTGCGATCGCTAATGTCAATCAACAAGCCGTCCCAAATAATGTCATCTTTTTCGCCCCGTTCGGGTCGGGAAGCCCCGCTAATCCACTTAATCCGATCGCCCGGAAAAACTAATCTCCCTTCCCACCGCCAAGGTTCTAAAGTTTTAGCTGAGATAGCAAAAGATTCGTGGAAGCTTGGCGCATCGTCTGGATGAATCATTTCGATCGCGGGAATAGCTGAGTTTTGGAGTACCTCTGGTTCTAATTCGTAGAGTTCGCGGCAGCCGGAACTGACGTAGGGGAATGACATAGTGCCGTCTGCTGTTAACTGAAATTGATAAATCATTCCGGGAAGGTTGGCGGCTAGTTTTTGAAACCTTGCTTCGCTTTGCCGTAGTGCTGTTTCTGCTTCTACGCGATCGGTAATATCGTAAAATGCCGATAAAATTGCTGCTTCGCCGTTAAAATTAATCGAGCGCATCGACATTTTTACCCAAAATAAACTGCCGTTTGCTTTCCTGAGACAGATTTGTTCGCTGTCGCTAAAGCCGTTTTGTTTGACTAATTCTAGCAATTGACGGCGGTCGTTGATATTGGCATAAAATTCATTTTTTTTTCCGCCGATAACTTGTTCGTAACTCAAACCAAAAGTTTTGCATAAGGCAGGATTTGCGTACAAAATAACGCTGTCTTCCAGGCGCGTAATTAACATGGGAACGGGAGTCGCAGTGGCGATCGCCCGCAATCTTTCTTCACTTTCTTGCAGGGCTGTTTCGGCTGCTACTCTTTTGCTAATATCGTTCTGAACTCCGATAAAATGGGTTAATTTTCCCTCGCTGTCTAGGATGGGGGAAACGATTAATTCGTTCCAAAAAGGAGTTTTGTCTTTGCGATAATTTTTGAGAACTACCTTAATTTCCGTTCCCGATCGCAAACTGCTGCGGAGTTTGTCTAATTCGGCGCTATCGGTATCGGGGCCCTGCAAAAACCGGCAGTTGCGTCCAATAACTTCTTCGCCGCTGTAACCTGTCAGTTTCTCAAAAGCAGGATTGCAGTAGATAATAGGTATGTCAGGCCTAGTAGCATCCGCGATTAGGATGCTGTTGCTCGACGCTGCGATCGCCCGTTCTAGGAGAGATAGGTGGAAAAAATCTGTTGTCATCGGTGGCAATACCCACGCTCCCAAGGAGCGGACAGAACTATAAAAAAATATAAATAGCTGGAGGCATTCTTATTTTATATTCTTATTTTTAATTTAGCATTTTTAACAAAGCCAACAGCCAAAAAAAAGCCGGCGGGGGAGACGAGTAATATGGTTTCTGCTGGCATCGGAATCATAATTCTCCGAGTGCAGTGCGAGCGTCCCGCTCGCGATCGCTCCCAGGAACGAGCGGGACGCTCGCACTGCATTAGGAAGGTAGAAAAAAGAAGGTGAAAATACTGATATTTTCAACTTTTTTTCTTCTCCTCCTTCCATCCGGCTCGTCAACCCTTTTAAACGGACAAGCTGATGCAAGAACCCTGAGCAGTCTTGCTTACTTCAATCCTGGCTTGAAAAGCTTCTTTCAGGTGGGGCATATGGGTAACGGTGAGGATGCAGGCGAAGTCGGAGGCGATCGCATTAATTGCAGCAATCAGCCGATCGCACCCAACCGCATCCTGAGTCCCGAATCCCTCATCAATAATCAACATTTGCAAAGCCGTGCCCGCCCGCTGAGACAGCAGTCTCGCCAGCGCCAGCCGAATCGCAAAATTAATCCGAAAAGCTTCGCCGCCCGAGTAAGTTTCATAGGGGCGAGTGCCGCGAGCATCAGCAATTAAAATGTCTAAAGTGTCAATCAATTTAGTTGCTTTTTTAGAAGCAGCAGCCCGCTGAGTAATAAATTGAACGTGCAATTGATTCGCGCTCAATCTCGCCAATATCTGATTGGTTTCAGCTTCGAGTTGAGGCAAAACATTTTCAATCATTAAAGCTTGAATGCCGTTTTTGCCAAATGCTTGACCCAACTCTTGATAAACTCGATACTGGCGTTTTGCAACTTGCATTTGCTCTTTTTGAGCTACTAGCTGAACTTGCAGAGCTTCCAGATTTTGCTGCTGCTGCTGGAGGCGTCCGAGACTTCCCAAATGTTGGTCTAGCTGCTGGCGGCGGCGACTGATTTGCTGTTCGATCGCGCTTATGCGGGCTGTAGGATCGGGATGTTCTTGCAATTGCTGGTTCATCGCGGAAGTTTGAGCGCTGACGGCTTCCAAATCTCGATCGCGCACTGCGATAGAATTTGCGATTTCATTAACGCGCTGCTGCACTTGCGGGTACTGCACAGTTGCCGAGCGCAATTTTTCGGCGCGGGCGATCCAAAACTGCGATCGGCGCATTTCGCTCCGCACGTGTTCGTGCTGTTCCAAATTATAGCCAACTTCCGCAATGTATCTATCTAAAGACAGAATTTGCTGCTGTATTTCCGAGCTATTTTTTTGCTGTTCTAACTGTTGCTGTACGGTGGCTAATTGAGTTTGCAGATCCGGGCGGCGGGCATTAATTTTATGCAGTTTCTGTTGAGCGTCTTTGATTTGAGCTTGCTTAATTTCCGCCCACCGCAAGCGCTTTTCATCGCTGCGGGCGAGGGAGTGGCTGCTATCGCTGTAATTGAGCTGTTGCAGTTGCTGTTCGATTTGCTGTAGTTCGCCCAAATCCGAAGCTGCATACTCGCCGGTGCGCAGCAACCGCTCGATTTCCGCAGCGTCTTCACGCATACTTTGCAGCCGGTTTTCGTCTTGGCTTAGTCCATCTAATTGTGCTTGCAAATGGCTGCGGCGTTCCCGCAATTCTTGGTAGGGTGCTAATTCCTCTTCTAGTTCGCGGTATTCATGTCTGAGGACTTGAATTTCGCGCTCGGAGACGGCCAATTGTTCGCGCACAACCCACAGTTGGTTCCAAATTTCCTGCTGTTGGGAGTGGTGTTTTGCGATTACCAAATTCCAGTAATGTTCGTCTAAAGGTCGATCGCACAAAGGACAATTGCCAAAATTTGTATCCCGCACCATTAAAGGCGAATTCGAGGGTTCGTTTTCCGCAAAATTCGAGGCTTTACCTTCGCCTGCGCTGGTTTCTCCTTCATGTTTCCGCAGCAGTTGCAGTTTTTGGTCGATCTCGGCGAGTCTGGTTTGATAGTCGCGGCTTTTGGCTTGCAGGTTTCCTAGAAAGTCGTGCCTTTCTTGGCCTTTTTCGCGGACTCGGTGCTGATAAACTCGCTTGTTTTCCAACTGCAAAATTTGATTGGCGATGGCAGAGATTTCCTGCTGCAATTGCGGCTGTCGCTGCTGCTTTTGAACTTGCACCTGTCGGTTGATTTCGTCTAAGCGGGCGGTTAAACCGGCGCGGGCGCGATCGAGCTTTTGTTGCTTTTGCTGCTGCTGCTGTAGCAGTGGGGAAACTTGCAGTTGCAGTTGCTCTAGTTCGTTGAGGCGCGATCGAACTGCTTGCAACTGTGCGAGTCCTTTGTCAACCTCCGGCTGCTGTTTGAGAATCTCCAGAACATCTTTTTCATCCTGTTCTAAAACATCTAATTGAGCTTGCAACTGCTGAATTTTGCTTTGCAAAAAGCTCAGTTCGTCGCGCTGCTGTTCTTGCAATTGCTGGCGCTGATTTTGGGCTTGTTGGTTAGCTTTGAATTTGCCAGCCAGAGTCTCTTCTGAGGCTTGCAAGCTGTGGAAATACGCGATTCCCGCTGTTATTTCATTTTCTTGCCCTAGGAGAGCTTGCAGCTCGTTTTGCTGCTGTTTGACGGCGCTGAGTTCTTGCTGCAAGCGGCGGCATTCTTGAGAGATATTGTAGTGCTGTTGCTGGTGGCCGGCGAGGAGTTTTTGCCAGGTTTGGCGGTTGTGGTGCTGGAGTTGCAGTTGCTGCAACTCGGTTGTGTCGGCTTGCTGCTGTGAAGAGAGCAAGTCGGTTGCTTGCTGCAATTGAGTTTGTTCTGAAGCGATCGCCTCTTTTTGTTGCAGTTGCTCTTGTACGGTTTGCAAACTGTGTTTGAGCAGTTCGACTCGAGCTTTAAATTCTCTGGACTTTTCCTTGGCTTGTTCGGATAAAGTGTCGTATCGATCGAGCTTGAGCAGGTTGGCTAAAACTTGTTTGCGCTCGATCGGCTTTTTGAGCATAAATTCATCAGCTCGCCCCTGCCGCAAATACGCCGAGTTGATGAAAGTATCGTAATCTAGCTTGATGTGTTCGAGGATTTTTTGCTGAGTTGTTCTCAGGCCCTTGTCAGTGAGCGTGCGAAAACTAAGCTTATCCTCAGTCTCGGCAGAATTCAAGCTGACTTGAAATTCCAAACTTCCCGAGTGTCCGCGCCGGCGGTTGCGAATCACCCGGTAGATTTGGCCGCCGGTGGAGAAAGTGAAATCAACGCGCACATCAGTTTCGCCGATATGGATGATATCGTCTTCCGTATCGCTGCGACAACAGCCCCAAAGTGACCAGGCGATCGCTTCTAGGAGGGAGGATTTGCCGGCACCGTTAGGCCCGCAAATGCAAGCGGTGTGCAGGCCGCGAAAGTCTAAAGCAGCTTCGCGATAGCTGAGAAAATTTTTAAGTGTAAGTTTTATAGGAATCATTTAGGCCATCGCGCCGTACAATCTATCTATAATTAACACTATTTGTGCGCTGTTGCCTAGTTATTCAATCCAGATCCAGAACAATTGTCAGTGCTTCGGAAAGGTCTTCCATAATTGTCTCGGACAGGCTTCCGAGTTGTCGGACAAATCTTTGTTGGGAAACGGAACGGACTTGAAAAGCATCCGCGGCGGAGAGTTTAGTCAAGCCATTTTCGCCGCTGGGTTCTAGTCGAACCATCCAATTTCTCTCGGTGTATCGCTCTTTCCAGTCAGTGATGGGAACAATAACTTCAAGCAGCAAAATTCCCACCGTTTCATCGCTGACAATTACTACCGGACGGGTTTTGCCGATTTCGGCGCCCACAGTAGGTTCAAGCGCAACCAGCCAGATTTCGCCTCTACGCATTAGTTTTTATCCCTGCATTAAGGTATTCTTCCTCGGATTCAAAATAGGGTTCGCTGTCAGGCGACCACAAATCATGTAAAGCACCTCCCGGCATATAATCTTTTACTGCGGCTTCTGCTGCGGCTCTGAGTTTCAGCTTTCTCTCGGCTTTGCGCTGGGCTTTTTGTTCTATTTCGTCGCGCATCATCCGCGAAGCTGTTTCGATGATTTCTAGGCGTTCTTCTGCGGTCAGATTTTTGAGGGCTGCTAAGATTTCTGT
This sequence comes from Microcoleus pseudofavosus SVA1_A4, assembly GCF_036700565.1. Classification (NCBI taxonomy): domain Bacteria; kingdom Bacillati; phylum Cyanobacteriota; class Cyanophyceae; order Oscillatoriales; family Microcoleaceae; genus Microcoleus; species Microcoleus pseudofavosus. The sequence continues at coordinate 89,631 of NZ_JAUBPE010000005.1, read as the reverse complement.
TTTAGTCACGGTTTTTTCGGGTGGTTGGTGAGAAAGTGCGATCGATCCGGGAGCATCCCCCTACTCGGCTACACACGAGATTTGTGCTGTTTTTACTGTACGGGCTTGCGACCTTACGGGTAGTTGTTGGGATTTTCAACTATCAAACCCTCACTTGTTGCTGCTGCATTCAGCTCCCCGTCAGCAGATACTAAAGTCATCGCAGGCAAACTGTTAGCTGTGCAAAGGTTATTTATGCCACAGCCTGTTGCTAGCTGCACAGCATCATAGCCTCGCAATCCGTAGGTTTCAGCTAATGCCATTGCAGAGTTAATAATGCTTTCGGTGAATTCTACAACCTGATACTCAGATTGTAGGTCACTCCTGAACTGATTGCACGCTGCTGTAGCATCTGTCGCATTGATACTTCTGCCGCGCGACCTTCTGGTAATTGCAGCAACAATTTCAACACTTGTAATAGCAGCAATCAATATATCGTTGTTAAGTGCAGGATCGCACAAACTCAAAACCCATGCCGAACCTATTTCATTAATGTAGCGTTTGACCAGCGCACTGCTATCTACAAAATAAATTGTCATCTAGCGGCGTTCCTCAATAATTGTCTCAGAAACAGGCTTACCCTGTACCTGAATTAGTCGCCGTTCTGTTTGCTGACTCCCAGAAGAATGCTTGATTTTTTTTACTAAACCAGAAGTTAACAGCGCTTGGTGCAATTTTGTCCGTTGAGCAGTTTGTTCTTTCTGGGCCAGATATATCCCTATAGCGCGCTCTAGTTGCTGTAGTTCTAGCAGTTCCAGAGTGTCAAGCTGATTGAGGATTTTGTTGAAGATTCCCTGCGGCATAGGATTCTACTTTTTACGCTTGGCTAGTCTGTCTATTATACAACTATCAGACTTGCACGCTGTCACGAATATTCCGGCTTTCTGGACTTAGATTGATGGCTGAAACGACCTATTATCCTTCATCTATCGGGATTGTGCGTCCAGGACGAGTAAAGAAACCCGGTTTCTACGAAGATTTCAAACCCTACATTACCGCTCTGTGCTTATGGCGCACCCTACATCATCGCATAGGCAGATTTTCCATCATCAAAAAAAGGGTTGACTGTATTCCTACAGCCAACCCCCCACATATTTATTTGTCCTGCGTTTGCTCGAACAGCAACACTATCTGGCAATATTCGGGAACGTATAGCCGACACCGACTAACAATCCCACTTCAGCTCCGTCTACAAAACCAATATTCAGTCCCGCTGTTGCTGTAAAATTTCTCGACAGCGGCACATCTACACCCCCCGAAATCAGGAAGCCAAAAGTACCGTCATCGCCGGTAGAAATTAGCACGCCAGCACCTGCATAAGGAGCAGCAGTAATCACAAAATCCTCGCTGACTTCGACGGTCTCTTGAGATACAAAATCGTAGGTAACAGGAATTAGAAAAGCTAAGTTGTCGCGGAACAAAACAGTCGGTCTCACCGAGAAATTGTTCGTCAAACCGATTTTGCTAATAATCGCAAATGAACCGTCGCCTAAGGCTGAATCTCCGCCAAAACCTAGATTGCCGCCAATCCCGACGTAGCTGGGCCCAGAACGGGTAGCTCGCCCTGGTCGGATTTGAGTTCCTTGAGCCACTTTTTTAGTTGGTTCTGAGGCAGTTGCCGGTTTTTCAGCAACTTTCGGTTGGTTTGTCAAAGCTGAGGCGGAAGTGCTGACAGGATTGCTCAACAATTCTTGTGCTGTTTTGACTTCTTTTTCTTCCTTCGTTGCTGTTACTTCAAGATTATTGCTCTCAGCAACAATTGAGGTAGGTCGATCGCTCTTTTTGGCAGTCTCGACCGTTGACTGCACTTTGACGCCATTATCAGCAATTTTAGCTGTTTCTTGCGAGTTTTCAGTCTCAGCAGCAATTGATGTATTTGGCGCAGTTTCTGTCCCAGCAATTTCAGATGTTGCTGCTGCCGATTTTTCTGGTGTTGCAACAGATGCTTGCAAGTTGGCTGCCGGTGCGGAGGCTGCTGGCTCTGCCGCTTCTGTTAGTTCGCTCCAACTGATAGAATCAATTTTTGTATTGCTAGCCGTTGTTTCTGCGTCGGGTTTAACTGCTGAAGTTGCCGCCGGCTCAGAAATTTGGTCAATATTTTGAGCTGCCAAATTTGCAGTTGTAGCGACATCGGGCAAGTTGCCCATTTCAGCTTTCGCTGACAGGGTACTGCAAGAAACAGCTAAAGCTGCAAGGTTTATTAACGCGAAAGCAGACTTAGAAAATAGACTATTCATAGTAACTCCTCAACGAATGGTGTGTTAAAAGTGTAAGTGTTTGAGGGCGACAGTCGAGAGCTTTGCTCAAAAATGACACAAATTTGAGTTGTGTTGTTCCTAGATTGGCACTCAACCGTTGAAGAGTCAACTCTCTAGCTGATTAGATTCAAGAACTGACGGCGGGTTTACAGGCTAATTTTAATTTACCGATCGATCGGCTAAAAATCAATCCTAGGGAGGATTTCACCCTCGATCCTGTTTAATTGAGGGGTCGATCGGGCGACTCGCTGGCATTCTACAATTCTGTACTTGGGGGCGCGGCACTCGCACGAATAGTCCGAACCAGCAGAATTTTGAGGGCGCGGAGGCTTATAACCAAGAGACAGCAAGCTTTTAAAACTGTTTTAGAAGTCAGGGCTTCCAAATTGTGACAGTTGCGGTGCGCGATGGCGGGCGAGCTGGCGAGCCCGTGCTACGGCTGCTGCACAGTCCCCGACAAGTAATGTAGAATAGCACTGCTCCGAAAAATAGTTGTAGCTCGATCGTGTCAAAATTACCGAATATTATTAGAATTGTCTAAAATTTAGTATTTTATTAGTAAAGTTTAGTTTTCGCTTTCGCTCAGGGTCTGACCATCGAACAACAGCACCCAACTAAACAAGTAAAAAAATACAAAGTATCTCATCTCAACCTGACTTTATGAGCAAAGTTCTAGTGATATTAGGCGAATTGAGCGATCGCGACATCGATTGGATGCTCGCCAACGGCACCCGCACCCAAGTCCCCCCCGGCACCACCCTCATCACCGAAGGAAAGCCCTTAGACGCCCTGTACATAGTTCTGCATGGAACTTTGAGCGTTGCTGTATCATCTTTGGGCGACAAAGAAATTGGCAAAATTATTTCCGGGGAAGTGTTGGGCGAAATGTCTTTTGTAGACGGGAGGCTTCCTTCTGCTAGCGTCACGGCAATTGAAGAGTGCCTCATTCTGTCAATTCCGAGGCGGCTGCTAACTGAAAAACTCGAGCAAGACGTGCTGTTTTCCCTGCGGTTTTATCGGGCGATTACCAAATTTCTGTCGTCGAGACTGCGGGGCACAGTCAAACGTTTCGGCGAAGAGACTGATTATTTAATATATCAAGACCCCGACGACGAGGGCGCGATCGCGCAAAATGTCGAAAATCCAGATTTGGCTGAATCTCGATTTCAATGGCTTTTGCAGCGTTTGAAGGGGAGTTAAATTGGTTGCTAGTTATTGGTTATTAGTTAGTTGTTAGTTGTTATTGGTTATTTACTACCAATTAGCAATTTCCAATAACCAATTCCTAATTTCCCATTCCCAGAAAGAACAGTTTTACGCGCTACTGATAGCGGTAAGGTGCTTATGGGCGCACCCTGCATAGGTCGGTTATGCGTCCAGAACTACTGAAGTCAGAAGTCAGAAAGAGCAGTTATAAAATCAATCCCGGTTGCATCGGAATTAGTATTACCCGAGATCGGGACGCGGCGCCGTGCCTAAGTCCCTACAATTAATGTGGCGCGCAAGAAACGGCACGGCGCCGTGTCGAAAGCTTATCATTCCGGCGCAGCCGGAATTGATATGAAATCACAAATAATTAATAACCAATCATATCGTTTCCGGTTGCATCGGAATAATATATTTGGATAATGTCAGTGCGAGCTTAAGAGCTCGCGGCGTGGCTCGCGAGCTCTTAAGCTCGCACTACATAATTCCGATGCTACGGATTTGATATCACAAATAACACACTTAAAAAACATATTTTTCAGCGACGCGCCAGTAGCGGGAAAAACGCTTCAAATCAATGTAGCCATCGTAGCGGACAAACGGTTCTGGCGGCAAAACTTCTACTGGGTGCGATCGCCTAATTTCCCGGCAAATATCCTGAAACCGAGGACTGGGACTTTCCGCTGTGACTACTTGATTCGCGCCGGATTCTTTCGCAAAAGCGATAACTTCCGCAGCCACATCGCCCCGCCGAATAACTACCGGCAACTCCAGCAAACATTCGTAAATAAACACCATTCGTTTGAGACTCAACTGCCATTCATCAATGAGCGCATCATCCCAAACCCAGATGGCCGGTGCCTCTGGGTGCGCTTGAAAAGCCGGGCCTTCAGGATTCAAGCAGTCGCCGTGCAGCCAAATAATCGGATTGTTCATAAATTGCGAATTGTTGACTGTTGACTGTTGACTGTTGACGGTTGACGGTTGACTGTTGACTGTTGACTGTTGACTGTTGACTGTTGACTGTTGACGGTTGACTGTTGACTGCTGACTACTGACTTTTTAATTTCTGCGACCTTTTTTAGGGCGTTCCCAACTTTTAGAACCGCCGCTGCGATCGACCTTTTCTCCCAAAGGAAACAACTTCCCTTCCAAATATTCGTAAGTTCCCTCAAAATCGCATTGCCCGTACAGAGGACAATCGCGACAATAAACCGCCTTAGTGTAACGCTCCAAATTTTCCCGATTAAAAAAATAAGGCTTGTGGCTAAAAGTGCTCGCTACCCACTGCCAAGAAAGATTATTGCTCGCCGGATCTCCATCTAGCAAATGTTCCAAAAACCAGCGAGCTCCGGCTTGCCAACGAACGCGCCGCCAGTGTACCAGATAAGCGGCCATCCACATCCGCTGGTGATTGTGCAAATAACCAGTTTCTCGCAACTCGCGGCTGAAACTGTCGATGCAAACCAAACCAGTCGTGCCCTCGACGACATCCTGCGGCAGAGTTTCGCTGTAATATGAAGCAGTGTAACCAGTTTTATATGGTTCTCGGTCTTGCCAAATCTCCTTGCCCAATTCGGCGTACAGTCGCTGCCAATAATCCCGCCAACCCAACTCGTTGACGAGTTTTACTGCATCTTCTGGATGCGGCACCTTCTCCAGCACGGCATCCCGGACTTCCGCAAGACTCAAAACTCCGTAGCGCAAATAGGGCGACAAGCGCGTTACCGCGCCGCCCTGAAAGTTGCGGGTTGAGGCGTATTTGCCGGGATCGACTTGTTGCAGCAATTTCTCGGCTGCTTTGCGCCCGCCTGGGGTGAGAGGTACGCTGCTGTCCCGGGCGGCGGCTTCGGGGAACTGTTCGCTCACGTAGGCGATTAATTCGTCGCGGCTGGCAAAGTCCCGCTTCATGTCCTGACTCATTGTTTTTCTAAAGCGGCTGCTATTCTTTCTTAATATTAAAGCTATTCGATCGGGCGTGCCTGGTCGATGCCCTAAATTGCCCGCTTGCTCCTGGTAACTTACATCTTGCACCATTGTTAGCAACAGGCAAGATGCCTGTGAAGCGAGAAAATTTATCTTTTGTGGAACAGGCATCTTGCCTGTTCATAAAAGGCTAATTCAGAATGGTGCAATATCTCAGCGGTAACGTACAGTTTGCCCCAGCAGCAATCGATCGTCGGCCCGCAGCCAAAATTAGCATCAAAGTCACTAAACTTAGGATTAAATATCATCGCAAAATCTCATGGAAACTTTTCCGGCGGGCGCTAAACCGATCGCCAGCTTAGCCAATCGACAGCAGCAAGCTACAAAACAACTGGACAACAGCGAAATTCAAGAGTTCGATCGAGCCATGATGCGCCGCTGCATAGAATTGGCCCGCCGTGCTCTGGGCAAAACCGCACCCAATCCTCTCGTCGGTTCTGTAATTGTCCGAGACGGCAAGATTGTCGGCGAAGGGTTTCATCCCGGTGCCGGTCAACCTCACGCCGAAATTTTTGCTCTCCGGGAAGCGGGGGAACTCGCCGCAGGAGCGACGGTCTACGTGAACCTGGAACCCTGCAACCACTACGGGCGGACTCCTCCCTGTTCCGAAGCTTTAATTAAGGCCAAGGTGGCAAAAGTAGTGGCTGGCATGGTCGATCCGAATCCTTTGGTAGCTGGCGCTGGGCTGGCTCGGTTGCGGGAAGCCGGCATTGAAGTGGTGGCGGGAGTGGAAGGGGAAGCTTGCCAGAAACTCAACGAGGCTTTTGTGCACCGGATTTTGTACCGCCGGCCTTTTGGAATTTTGAAATATGCGATGACTTTGGACGGTAAAATAGCTACCAGTAGCGGCCACAGCGCTTGGGTGACAGGCGAGGAGGCTCGGAGCGAGGTACACCGGGTGCGCGTCGGCTGCGATGCTGTGATTGTTGGGGGAAATACGGTGCGTCTGGACAATCCCCTACTGACGAGTCACCAGCCTGACAGGCATAATCCCCTGCGGGTGGTGATGAGCCGCACTCTGGATTTGCCGAAGTCGGCTTGGTTGTGGGAAACCTCTGTGGCGGCTACTTTGGTGCTGACTGAGCCTGGGGTTAACCCCGAATTTCAGGAATTTTTGATCGCCAAAGGGGTGGAAGTGGTGGAATTGTCGCCGCTGACACCGACTAATGTGATGGCTTATTTGTACGATCGATCTTTTCTTTCTGTACTGTGGGAGTGCGGCGGCACTTTGGCGGCAAAGGCAATTGCTGAGGGTGCAGTTCAAAAAATTATGGCTTTTATTGCTCCTAAAATTGTCGGGGGCCAAGATGCTCCAACTCCTGTGGGAGATTTGGGATTTGCCGCCATGACTGATGCTTTGACTTTAGAGCAGGTTTCTTGGCGCGCGGTGGGTGCAGATTGTGTGGTGGAAGGCTATTTGAAAATTAAAGATTGAAAGTTAAAAGCGAGTCTTTTTAGTTTTTAATTTTTAACTTTTAACTCCTTTTATGGTTGAAATTCTGATTTGGAGTTTGATGGTTGGCAGTCTCGGCTTGGAGGCTGCGCTCGCGGGTGTATTGGTGAGCCGCGAGCAATTGGCGGCAGGGCAAAAATACGACGAGGAGGAGGAAGTTTTGACTCGGTACGAATCTCAAGAGGATAATTTTAATGCGCCTGAAAATGCGCGATCGAATGGCAATCCCAAATCCGCTCCTAATGCTGTTGATTTGACGGTTTGGGAGTACAAGATTGTGCGGGCTAGCAGCGATTTGTTTTGCAATCCTGCGATTTTTCACAAGCTGTGCGGGGAAGAGGCGGAATCTGGCTGGATTTTGCTTGAAAAGCTTGACGACAGGCGGGTGCGGTTCCAACGTCCGATCGCGCTGCGGGATGCGCCGAGGCAGAATTTACCAACATTTGACCCTTACCGCACTCATTACGGCCCGATGTCGAATGCGATGACTTGGGCTGCGGGGATCGTGTTTCTGAGCGCGATCGTGCTTCCTGCTGTTTTGGGCTATGCTTTGGTGTCTGCTACTCTAACCAGAAGTCGCTCTAATTGGCCTCCGACACCTGTTCAATCTTTGCCCTCTCCCAGCGGGCCAGAAACTAATAATTGAAACCTGGGCAAATTGTCGATCGCCCTTTTTGCAACCTGTTTTATAGCAAGTCTAAATCATTTGTGAACCAGATGTTTTTTTACGAACCGCGAAGGCGCAAAGACCGCGAAGGAAGAGAGGAGAAGTGAGGAGAAGTCTGGGTTTTTTTGATTGATTTAGGCTTGCTATATACGTTATTTTGATTTAAATTTGGGGCGGTATTACTGAGGGAGCGGATAGCAATCTCAAGTCATAATTTGTATCGCCTTGAAATTGGGAAACCCGGAGGAAATAAGTCCCCGCAGGCAAAGCCCCATTGCTGACAATTGTTTCTGATGCCGTGCCTAAATTGTTAGACGAAGCAATAATATCGTCTAATCCAACTGCGCCGTTGCCGTTGAGATCCTGAATTAATTCTACATCAACATCTGCACTCAAACCGTCAACAGTTACACTGCAAAGGCTGGGAGTATTGAGGATGAAACTGTAAATGTCGGCTGGTTCAGCAACGCCCACAAAATCGCTCGCAGTTTGAATTTCTGTCAAAATACCCAGGCTTTTTGCTGCGTTCAAATTGTCGGCGGGATCGGGGAGAGTGCTCAACAGTCCTTCTTGTTGACCGAATTGAATGTAGTGGTCGATCGCACTTTTAACTGCGCCGTTTGTGACTGCTGCTGCTACCAGCGGATATTTTTCTAGATAAAAGCTGGGATCGAAGAAAACGCTGGCTTTGCGGTTTTCTAATTGACCGGCTTTGAAGTAGTGTTCAAATGCGGTAAATTGATTTGTTTGGACTGCTGTCTGAACGTCTGGGTTGCTTGCTAGATAGAAACCAACATCGAAGAAAGGGTTGGGGTTGCGTCTTTCAAATTGACCGAATCTGATAAAGTGATCGGCGGCTGAAAAGCCGTTGAGTTTGGCTGATACCGCTACATCTGTATTGGTGTCTAAATAATAGCTGGCGTCGAACAGGGCATTGGGGTCGCGATTTTCAAATTTGCCAATTTTTCGGTAGTGATCGAAGGGACTCGATACCGTGCCTCTGGCAACTGCTACGGCGACATCTGGGTTGTTTTCGAGATAAAATTTGCTGTCGAACAGTGTTCTGAGGGTTAGCATTATTAAAAAAATCTCTCTGGACTTTAGTCTGGAAAGTGCACGATCGAGAATCCAGTTTACATCAAAGTTTTGTTTTGTGAGGGTGTCTTAATTATGGCTAAATCTGGACTGATGGCAATGCTGCGCCGCGCTGCGAGTATTGCCCAGAAATCAAGGGAAACCGGCATTCCGGCTGATGAACTGCTGGGGATGCTGACCGATCGCACTCCCAATTCTCCCATATCTCGGCGTAGCTTGCTGCACGGGGGCTTAGCTGCTGCGGGGGCTGTCGCTGCTGCGACTTTTACCAGGGATGGAGGGGGAGCTTTTGCTCAACAGGGCGGGCGATCCCCGATTTTGGTTGTGGGTGCGGGAATTGCGGGTTTGACGGCGGCTTATCGCTTGCGCCAAGCGGGCGTGCGCGCCGATATAATCGAGGCAACTAACCGCGTGGGGGGGCGGATACGCACTATTCCCAAGGCGGCTGGAACGCTGATTCCGGTGGACGTGGGAGGAGCATTTATTGACACCGGTCATACAAATTTAATCTCGCTGGCGACGGAATTGGGTTTGCGGGCGATCGACTTAGCCCAAGTGCAGAGTGGACTGGTGAAGGATACTTTTTTCTTTGAAGGGCGCCGCTTTTCTCTTGAGCAAATAATCGCCGACTTTGCGCCGCTAGCGAGTAAAATTAATGGAGATTTGGGCGCTATCGGAGATAACATTAGCTATCAAGATTTTACAGAAGCAGCGGAAAGATTGGACAATCTTTCGATCGCTGAATATGTAGATCGAGCTGATACTAGCACGATTGTCCGGCAGTTGCTCCGCATTGCTTACACGGGGGAATTCGGTCGAGATCCCGAAGAACAGTCGGCATTAAATCTGCTGTTTTTAATCGGTTCTGAAGCTGGCAGTTTTGAATTGTACGGCAACAGCGATGAGCGTTATGAGATTGACGGTGGCAACAGTCAAATTATCAACAGTTTAGCAGGTCAATTGTCTGGTTCGATCGAGGCGGGGACGGTTTTGGAAGCGATTACTCTTTTGCCGGATGGCCGCTATCGGGTAAATTTGCGATCGGGACAAAGCGCGTTCGATCGCACTTACGAGCGAGTTTTGTTAACTTTGCCGTTCAGCACTCTGCGAGACGTTAAAATTAACGTACCTTTGCCCCAACCAAAGCGCAGGGCGATCGAGCAATTGGGTTACGGTACTAATTCTAAATTAGTTACCGGCTACCGCAGCCGAATTTGGCGGGAACTTTATCGATCGACTGCTTCTGTTTATAGCGATTTAGGATTCCAGAATACCTGGGAAGCTACGCCTTTCGCCCCTACTCCTAACGGTTTAGTTACTAATTTTACAGGAGGAAAGCAGGGTTTGTCGATCGGTGCCGGAACTCCTGAAGACCAAGCACAAAGATTTTTGAACCAATTTGAAAGAGTTTTTCCCGGAGTGAGAAATTTGCGATCGGGCAAAGCTGTGCGAGCTTATTGGCCTGGTGAACGCTTTTCAAAAGGTTCTTATTCCTGTTATTTAGTCGGACAGTGGACGCAAATGTACGGCGTTGAAGGCGAACGAGTTGGGAACTTATATTTTGCCGGGGAACACACTTCGCTGGAAAATCAAGGTTATATGGAAGGCGGTTGCGAAACGGGACAAAGGGCGGCTTTTGAAATTTTGCAAGATTTGGGTTTAACAGGTTCTGCTGATGCTTTGAATGCTCGAACTGCTAGCAATTTGAACAGTCGCCGTCCGAGCCGAAAAGTTCCCGGAGCTAGGAATCTTGGGAATAGGAAGCCGAGTATTAGATAATATGGAGTAATTGCGGACACGGCAATGCCGTGTCCCTACAGCTTATGGCGTACAACTTATCAAATAATCTCGTCCGGGTTAATTCCCCGATCGCGCAAATATTCAGCCAGTCGATCGGCCCGTTCACGTTCGCGATCGGCTCGCTGCCGTTCTGCTGCTAACTGTTCTACACCCCACAACAGCAGATTTCCTGCTTCATCCCACCAGCGCAACCAATAGCCTGTACGCTGTTCTTTCTCCCCTCGCCACGTTCCTAAATACAAACCAATATCTGCCATCCAGTGGCGACCTTCCGCGTCGGGAAATTCTAGTTCGTAGTTACCATTTTGCAAGCGATATACTTCCAGCAAGCCAGTTTCTGGATCAAAAATGATATAAGTTGGTACTTGCAGAATTTGTTCGTAAAAAAACCACTTTCCCGGAGGAAAAGTACGTTTGACAGAATATTCGCCGCCGTCTGTTTCCGACAAAAATTCCATCACAATGGTCGGGATTTCTCCTTCCAAGTTTGGGGTATAACTTTTGCGGTCTCTTCTCGATTCTGCAGGCAGTACCGACGGTACATAAACCCAATCTGGTGCTTTGATTACTAACTCGCCGTTGACAGTAGCGCAAATGCCAAAGTTGCTGGCTATCAGCATTAGCGGCCCGATAAATCCTCTCAGTTCTAAGATTTCTCGCAGTGCTCCAGCAATTAGCGGTTGACCTGTATTCTCCACTGGTTTTTCTTCTAATTGGAAGTCGTCTGGCAACTTCTCCCAAGTTACGATCAGTTCTAACGTTTTTTGTCCTGGGTTATCTTGAGTAACGACCATGACTTTACTTTACTTTCTAAAATTTGATGTCTTATCATAACACAATGCAGCGCGATCGCGGTGCACCATATAGATATGCCAGCCTAAATTTTAGCTGAATTATATTGTATAATTAATTTCAAAAATTACCGAAAAAAATATGATTTATTTACCTTTGACAGTAGCTTTAGCGATTTTGCTAATGTCACCGATCTCGGCTCGCCTTTTGATTGCAGACTCTATAAATACAATTGCCCAAAACTCCGAAATTGACGAACCGTTTTGCTACATGAAAACTCCCGACGGCAAAACAGTAGACTTGGGCAAGTTGTGCGAGAAACAGCCAGCGTCGGGAACTTCCCAAACTTGCATTCCCGGTTCCAACATTGCTGAAAAAGTGTCAATTGCTGCGGCAAATTATGACGGCAACTTTTTCAGCGGTCAAGTCCTTAATCAAGGGTGCAAAATAATCAAGAATATCAAAGTCAATTATGAAGTGTTGGACGAGTCAGGCAATTTAATTGACAACGGATTTATCTACACTCAACCCGTTACTCTTTCGCCCGGAGAGTCAGCCACCTTTCGGGGCGCAGTTGTCGCGGGGGCTAAGGTACTAGCGACTTATGCTGACGGGCAAGAATGATTGTTGATAGATGGCGACCCACTTCCAGAAACCCGATCGAGGTTATAGTAAGGTGCGTCGCTTTGAGATTGTCACTGTTTTTGAAGATTGTAGATGGCGACGCACCCTACAGCAACTATTCCATGAGTTTTGAGAATTAGTATTATTTACCGATCGCTGATATCATATTCAGGCTCAGATATCTCTATGACTTACGCAGATATCCCCCTAAATCCCCCTTAAAAAGAGGGACTTTGAATAATAATCTTGTCCCCCCCTTACTAAGGGGGGTTAGGGGGTATCGAAGTTTGAATATTATTGCAGAGATCCCCAAAAACAGAACTTGCGAGGGCAAAATATCTTGAAAACTCGATCGACATACTGGCAAATTTTACCTTACCTCCGTCCCCAAAAACAAACCATCGGTAAAGCATTAGCTTGTACCGTAGTATTTACCGTATTTTGGCCAATTATCGCGTGGCTGGTTGGCGAAACAGCCAAATTTATAGGTAAAGGAGATTTACAAGGGTTTGCTCAAATTGCTGCACTCAGCGCCGTTATATTTCTGATTCGCGGTACAGCCCAGTACGGTCAAGATACGCTGATGGCAAAAGCAGCTTTGACTATTGCTTTAGAAATCCGTAAAAAAGTTTACGCACACCTGCAAAACCTCAATCTCGGCTACTTTGAAACTGCCAAAACCGGAGATTTATCCTACCGCCTCACCGAAGATATTGACCGCATTGGCGAAGTCGTAAATAAATTTTTTCATCAATTTATCCCTTGTGTTTTGCAGCTAATTGCCGTGCTGGGATATATGATTTATCTCAACTGGCAATTAACTTTAGGTGCATTAATTATCGCACCGCTGATGGCTATCTTAATTGGCTGGTTTGGTGAAAGACTGCTGAGTTATTCGCGGCAAAGTCAAAATCGCATTTCTGATTTATCCGCTTTGCTGACAGAAGTATTTAGCGGCATTCGTTTAATCAAAGCATTTGTGGCTGAAGATTACGAAATTGCCCGCTTTGGAGAAGAAGCAGAACAAAACCGCCGCGCTAAGTATTTGTCAGAACGAGTAAAAGCGCTTCAGTTCGTTGTAGTTGGCTTTCTGGAAGCGATGAGCGTGATTTTGCTGTTTTTCCTGGGAGGTTGGCAAATTGCTCAAGGAAATCTCACAGGTACTCAGTTTATCAGTTATATCGCAGGGGTGGCACTGTTAATTGACCCGATCGCCATTACAACTGCAAATTACGGCGATTTTAAGCAGGGAGAAGCTTCTAGCGATCGCATTTTTGAACTTTTAGCCATTCAACCCGCAGTCGTCGAAAAGCCAGGGGCTATCGAACTTCCCCGCGTTACAGGTAAAGTCGAATATCGCAACATTAATTTTGCCTATAATTCGGAAACACCAATTCTGCAAAACATGAGTTTGTTGGTGCTTCCCGGAGAAATGATCGCCCTTGTCGGCGCATCCGGTGCGGGGAAAACTACTTTAGTAAATTTGTTACCGAGATTTTACGATCCGCAAGCGGGACAGATTTTAATTGACGGTATTGATATTCAAGATGTCACCTTAAATACTCTGCGCCGGCAAATCGGGATTGTACCGCAAGAAACGATTTTATTTTCGGGTACAATTGCTCAAAATATTGCTTTCGGTCAATCTTATTATGAACTAAAAGATGTGGAAAAAGCGGCACAAATTGCTAACGCGCATCAATTCATTAGTGAGTTTCCCGACGGTTATCAAACTTGGGTAGGAGAAAGGGGTGTAAATTTGTCTGGCGGACAAAAACAAAGAATTGCGATCGCCCGTGCAGTTCTGCTCGCTCCCAGAATATTGATTTTGGATGAAGCGACATCGGCGCTGGATTCGGAATCCGAAGGTTTAGTGCAAGAAGCGCTGGAAAGATTGATGCGCGATCGCACGGTGTTTATTATCGCTCACCGCTTGGCTACTGTGCGGAGAGCCGATCGTATTTTAGTTTTGGAAAAAGGCAGAATTGTGGAATCTGGGACGCACGAGGAGTTGCTGGAAAAGGGCGATCGATATGCTGGCTACTACGCTCAACAGTTTAGTCAGTAGGTACGTTAGAAACCGGGTTTTTAGCCGTTTCTGCTGGTCTCAACCAAGTATTCTCGAAAAAACCCGGTTTCTGACCACCTGTGCGTACTAAAGCCCAAGAAACCGGGTTTTTGGCCGTTTCTGCTGGCCTCAACGAAGTATTCTCGAAAAAACCCGGTTTCTGACTACCCGCGCGTAAGTTCTGTTCGGGATAACTGTAGTAACGGAGGACACGGCAATGCCGTTTCCCTACCCCAAAATCATCGATTTTCCTCGATGAGAAATGTAACCATCGCCCGGTTAATTGTAGGGACACGGCACTGCCGTGTCCTAATTATGGGTAATATCAATGTGGTAATCCCTATTGCTGACTGCATAGTTTCTCCTTGGCGATCGTGATTAATTTTCAACAGCCCCTAAAGCTTTGAGTGTGGCTTTTTCAGCTTCCGTTAAACCCGTAACACCCGTGATATTCATGTTTTCATAAGGTCGGTCACTTTTGAGTATTTTAAGGCACTCGCCGGTCTCAATCTCCCAAATCATAATTGTGCCATCACGACTGCAAGTAGCAATCAATTTACCATCATAATTGAAGGCAAATGAGTTAATTCTACTGGTATGACCTTGCCAAACTTTTAGACATTCACCTGTACGAATATTCCATAGTCTTACCGTTTTATCAACACTTCCACTAGCAACTATTTCACCAGAATAACTAAAGGCAACTGAACGTATCCAATCAGTATGCCCGTGAAAAATCTTGAGGCATTCACCGCTGTTGATATCCCATAGTCTTACTGTTCGATCGATACTTCCACTGGCAAGTATTTCACCGTTCTGGCTAAAGGCGATCGCGCGTACCCAACCCGTATGCCCCTGCAAGATTTGGAGGCATTCACCAGTATGGATATCGCACAGCCTCACCGTTCCGTCAAAACCTGCACTGGCAAAGATTTCGCCCAAAGGACTGAAGGCAGCCGACTGTACTGAACTGTTATGCCCTTGCGAGGTTTTGAGGCATTCACCACTGCGGATATCCCACAGCCTCACCGTTTGGTCATAACTACCACTAGCAAGTATTTCACCCGAAGGACTAAAGGCGATCGAGCGTACTTCCTTTCCACACTCTGACAAAGTATGAAGGCATTCACCACTGCGAATATCCCACAGTTTCAGCGTTTGGTCATAACTTCCGCTAGCAAGTATTTCACCGTTTGGATGGAAGGCAACTAAATGTACCCGATCGAGATGACCCTGCAAGATTTGGAGGCATTCACCAGTCTTGACATCCCACAGCTTGACTGTTTTTTCGTCATCGCCGCTGGCAAGAATTTCACCGTTTGGACTGAAGGCTACTGACCTTACTTGAGTGCTATGCCCTTGCAACGTATTCAAGCATTCACCAGTGTCGATCGCCCACAGCCTAAGCGTTTGGTCGTAACTACCGCTAACAAGTATTTCACCAGCAGGATGAAAGGCAACTGACCCTACTTGATTGCTATGCCCCTGCAAAGTATTCAAGCATTCACCAGTGCGGATATCCCACAGCTTCACTGTTCGATCGTAACTTCCACTCGCGAGTATTTCGCCATTTGGACTGAAGGCTATTGACCGTACTTGACCCAAATGTCCTTCCAAAGTTTTGAGACATTCACCGCTAACGATATTCCACAGCCTCACTGTTTTGTCGGCGCTTCCACTAGCAAGTATTTCACCAGCAGAATTGAAAGCCACTGAAAACACATTTTTAGTATGACCTTGCAAAGTTTTGACACATTCACCAGTACCGATATTCCACAGCCTCACTGTTTTGTCGCCGCTTCCACTAGCAAGTATTTCACCAGCAGGATGGAAAGCAACTGACAATACAACTTTAGTATGGTCTAGCAAAATTTTGAGGCATTCACCCGTGCGGATATCCCATAACCTTATCGTGCGATCGAAACTCCCACTAGCGAGTATATTTCCATCAGGATTGAATGTGAGAGACATTACTGATTCGGTATGTCCCTGCAAAACTTTTAAACATTCACCAGTATTGACATCCCATAACTTGATTGTTTTGTCATAACTCCCGCTAGCAAGTATCTCGCCGTCTGGACTGAAGGCGACAGACTCCACGACGTTGGTATGTCCTTTACAGGTCAATATTTCTCTGCCACTGCTACCTTCACACAAGCGAACTACGCCATCACTATCACCTGTAGCTAACAGTTTGCCATCAGGACTAAATATTACTGATCGAATACTGCCGAAGATTTTAGTAAAAGCAGAATTAGCCAAGTTCGCTTCAGCAAAATTGACGTGGCGCAGCGTCGCATTTGTAAAATCTGCACCTAAAATAACGGCACTAGAGAGGTCTTTACCTTCTAAAGCAGTCTTCTCCTTTCTTAACAACAGCGTCGCCGCATTCCCTCCCACATAATTTACCTCACTTTCACTTTTCCCCCGCGTTGCTTCTAGAATTTCCAGAAGAGGCAAAACCCCGGTTTCAGAAAGCATCGGCAACAACAAATCCATGACTGCTTTCGTCAGCGGTGCGTGTCCGAAACTCTGACAAAGTTTCCCTAAATCTTCAGCAACAAATCCCTTCAAAGGCGCGATGAGTTCATTCTTATTTCTCTTCTGGGTCTGAAGCTGACAATAATTAGACCAAGTGTACGATTGAGGCGCTGCATCAGGATTGACACAAGACTGTTCCGGCGCAACTAATTCGGTAAAATCTGCCGCCAAAACTCCCAATTCTGCTGCAAATTTATAAGCGACAAAAAACTCTAATAACGAACGGTGCGCCGGAGTATAATCGCCATCAGCATTGCGAATCAGCATCGTTTGACCCATCATGTCGTAGTGCCAGTGGTCTAAGTCTTTTTCCTCTTGGACGACGGAACCAAACAAGCTGCGAATGCGATCGGGAAAACCGCGATAATTCAGGCTCATTTGGTTGGTAGACAGCATTTCCCAAGACAGTTCGCACAAAAAGTAAAGTTTATCTGCTAAGGAAGTAAAAGTCCGTTCTGCTTTGATATCTCTCTCTATCTTCCGCCGCACCGCATACAGATAAATCCGCGACATATCGACTGGTTTTCCAGCTTCAATATCGGGCAATGCTTCCAAAATTAACTCGGTCATCACCGGGCGACGCGCTAAATCCAATAACTGCGGGTTTCCCATCACTTTTTCCACTGTCGCGGCTTCTGTTTGAAATGACAGCGCTTGCCCAATTTGCTCGTCGTTAAATTTCTCTAATTCTAAGACTTCAAATTGGGGAGTTTCGCCTGTTAAAATGGTTGTTGATGCTTGCAGTTCTGCATTGAACAATGCCCGTCCTTCCTTGCCTTCAGGAAAGTGTTCGGTACGGCAAGTGAGGATGACTTTTGCGCCGGGAACAACGGCTTTTGCTAGTTCCCAAAAGTTGTTGATGGTTTCTTGCCGATCGCACTTGGCGGCCATTTCATCAAAACCATCGAAAATCAACAGAAATTTACCCATGCGATTGAGTTGTTCAAAAGCCGAATAACCCGCCAAAGGTATCTCGTGTTTGCGAAAGAAAAACTCGGAAAATAGCGACTCGACACTAACTGCTTTGGCGTAATCTCGCAAAGGAATTACTAACGGCAAACGCGGACGTTCTAAGCCGCGTTTTTGAGCATCTCGGTAGCGTTGCAGCGCCATCCAAGCATAGTGCATCGCAAACCAAGTTTTCCCGGTTCCAAATTCTCCTAAAACTGAAATATGTTCTTTTACTGGGTCTTCTAACCACAGGTCAATATAACCTTCGATCCAGCCATCTCGCCCGTCATAATGACTCACGCCTATCTTGCGGTGAGTATCGGGGTCAATTTCTTCTTTCGTACAGGCTAGCGGCACATATTTGGTATCAATTTCTCTGCTGGTTATTTCTGTTTCTAGCCAATCCAGATAAGCGGTAAAATCGGCATCTTGGTCGAGCAATTCATCGAAAGTATAGCAAGCTAAATTACGATTTTCGGCTTTCTCTACCTCATCCCGCGCGGCGCGACTGATGCGGCGGGCGGTGACTAACCAACCTTCATCGGTGCGCTGTTTTGCTACAGATTCGCGCAAGGCCGAGATATCTCTGATTCCCGCTTCTCCGGCAATTCCGCGCACTAAAATGCGATCGTACCGATTGCGTCTGACGGGAACATTGATAATCCATTCAAAATAGTTATCTTCCGAGATTTGATGTGGCTCAAACTTATAACTTAATGTTTCAAACCACCCGCGAACTTGTTGCGATAAAATAAAAACTTGAGACTTTTGAATATTAGTTGATGCTGCGGCGGGAAGTGCGGGATAATCTTCGGATTCCAGTCGTGCAAATTCGGTGCGAATTCCTTCGATAGTGGGGAGGCGTTCGATGCGATCCATTACCATAGATAGGCGTTTTTGCAAAGAGGCGATCGCATTTCCCACCATCACATCTCCCAGCGTCCGCGTCCGCTTTGCGACTTCCATAAACACGGCCGCAAATGCCATGAATTCCCGTCTGGGGTCAATGCCTAAATCTCGAATTTCTTTACCTAAAGCACTCTCATTCAGATATTCATCGCCTGCTTGAATTAAAATGGCTGGGCTATCGGACTCGAAAGCTTTGCGAAATGCTGATTCAATCTCTTTTTGGCGAAATAGTTCTAAAATCTGCTTGGGTTTGCCAGCGCCGTACTCTACTAAAGTATAAACATACACTCCGCTAAAATCTGCCGGCGGAGCATCGGGGTCGAGGTTAAATCTTTTTAATAATTTGATGACTGTTTCGTTGCGCTGAAACTTGTCTTTGATAGTGCCGAAGGGAATTGCCGTCAGGAGGCTGATAACTAAGTCGAGACTAATTAGCATGATTTAGGCTTTCCTGTTTTTCCGTGAAAGTAATGCTCAAATCTAGAATCGGTAGGCTGTGTCCCTGAAATGCGCTGCGGGCGATCGCAAACTGCTCTATTTTTATGTTAACGCATCACTCAACTGTCGCGCACTGATAGTCCGATATTTCCACAGATATTCGTACAGTCCGACAGCCCGCCAGGGGTTGAAACCCCTGTCTCATAGCGAAAGTCCTCTTGCATAGGACTATGGAATCCTATTTTATTTGGTAATTTGATTCAACCCAGATATTGAATGATATTAAATCCGTTAACGGAGGAATAGTTTATATATATCTCTCTCTTCTCTTTCTCTGTGTTCTCTGCGTTCTCTGCGGTTAAATCATTCCGATCCAACAGAAATTGATATGATATGTAATAACATTGTTTGATGAAAATCCATTCACAACTTCAAGTATTTTGAATAAATTCCTCAGTCCTCTTAAGAGGACTTTAGCTTTGATGCAGGGGTTTTAACCCCTGTCGGAATATCGGAGCGTGCCAAATCAGACTGCGGAAATTTAACCAAAAATATTAGCATACTTTCCGAAGTTTTGCAGCTTTAAAACAGAGAAAAAACCGACACATATTGTAGTATAAAAAGCTCTGATATTAGTTGTTATCTCAGAGCGCAAAAGTTAAAATATAGATAACTAACAAATAAATCTTGCTATCTATGAAAATACAATCTTCCGTCTTAGTCCACCTAGGATTTGGCAAATATGTACGATCGGACAAAGTAACAGCAGTAATCCCCATCGAAGCAGAACGCGGCCCCGGACGGCGCACTTTCGTGCACGTAGACGGCGAAGCAGACCCGATCGTTGCTTCCCGCGCTGAAGATACGATCGTCCGCGATTTGGTGCAGGAACCGCGCGAAATTACTCAAGCTCGCCAACAACAAGAAATACTGCAAGATTTGCTGGCCGATTTGAGCAATGTTAACGTCACCGTGCGCCGCATCAGCCGCGATGAAGGTGGACTCGATCTCGAACTTTTGGAGCGCCGCATTCGCCAAATCTTAGAAGCCTAAAAACAAAAGACCGCCCCTGCGGTCTCCCTCCCAGTCCCCCTCTGCTGGGACTTTGTTGGTGTAGATGCGGTTTCTAACCGCCGAAATTGATTTTTGCAGACGCGGTTTCTAACCGCCGGAATGGATTTTTCTACAAGCTAATTCTACTTCAATGTAACTTCGAGGTCCGCTAAACCGGTGAGTTTTTCTATGAGTGGCTCTTCTTCAACTCGCGGTACAAAAATAATTAAACCTCCGGGAACGCACTCAATAGAAACCGGAGTCATGCCGCAGATTTCCCCGTCTACAACCACTTTTTGAGCAGGATCGGCACTAATTGTTACTTTTTTGGCGCGCAAATAACCGATGTCGTCGCGATCCGTAGGATTGCCGCTCAAAGCTGTTTGCAATAGGTGATAAGAAGCTGCGATCGCCCCAGCTTTATTCTGAGGCGCAACCAGCGTCACATCCAGCAAGCCGTCGTCAAAAATAATCCCCGCCGGGCCTTGAGCTAAAATGGAAGTAGGCGGCGCTGCATTCGCTACCGTCACCGCCACAGCAGTAACGCTGATAATTTTATCTTCTGTTTCGATTTCCGCTTCAAATCTTTCTAAATTGTTTAACTGTTTAATTCCTGACAAAATGTAAGCCAGCATTCCCCAGCGATTCTTCATTTCGCGATCGGCAAGTTCGACGGTTTCCGCCTCAAAACCCACTCCAGCTAACAAAACCATCGGCATTTTACCGTTGCAAAGTGCCGCATCCACCACCCGCGTCAACCCTCCCACAATAGTTTCGCAGGCGGCTTCAATTGTATTTGGAAGGTTTAAAGCATTAGCAAAAGCATTAGCAGTTCCCCGCGAAATAATTCCTAAAGGAATATTTGTGCTGACAATCGCCCCAGCAACTGCGGATAATGTGCCGTCACCCCCGGAAGCAATAATTTCCTCAACTCCCCTAGCAACTGCTTCGCGGGCGATTCGATCTGCGTCTACTTCTGGGGTTGTCATCCGAATGTCTAAGTCAATAAAAGGCTCTAAAAGTTCCTGAATTCTAGCTAAGTCTTGGTCGGGGTTGCTGTTGCCGGCGACGGGATTGAAAATTAGGCAAGCTGAACGTTTCATGTTTGGTAATAGGTAATGGGTAATAGGTAATGGCTGAACTGAAACCCTCGATTTTTTTCGTTTGTATCGAAGTTTCGATCCCCCTAAATCCCCCTTAATAAGGGGGACTTTGAGTGTTCTTCTCCCCCCCTTATTAAGGGGGGTTAGGGGGTATCGAGACTCAACTATAACCCTTATTTAGACATGGTTGTAACCTTAAATTTACACAAATGCAAGGCCCGCCCAACTCCGACAACAACCCTCATATCATTTCCGGTGGCCTCGGAATCATATATTTGGATGATGTCACTGCGAGCGTCCCGCTCGCAATGTGGCTAGCGAGCGTCCCGCTCGCACTACATAATTCCGATGCTACCGGAGATGATATCACCTATTTTTCAGAGGTTTAATTAAGACTTGACAAAAGTCCACTCTAAGACTTCGCGCGGAGCTTTGTGCAGCGCTTCCTTAATTTCCTGGTTGCTGTCAAACTTGACTTTATCCAAATGGCACGCTTCGACGTTCACAGTAAACTTATCCTCTTCAAAAGGCCAAGGAGTTACAGTCACGAGTTCGTTGCTGTTCTGTACAATATCGTAGCGCTTGCCGTCCGGGCCGACACTAATTTCTAAAGCTCGTTCTCCGGCGGGCAACTCGCGGCTGCAAAGAATTAATGATAGCCGATCGCACCACTGGAAAAAAGCATAAGCTGATTCTGCCTCTTCCTTAGAAATTTTCAACTCCTCGCGCCACTTTTTTTGATTTTCGAGTTGTTCGTCCAAAAAATCGTCGAGTTCCTTCGACTCTCCCCGGTTTCCTTCATTGAGATAGCTCATGTGCATAGAAATCAGCATGGCTACCCACCTACCGCGATATAGGGAATTCTGGGTCATAGCTTTAATTTTCGGCACAGAAGTTTCCGCCTGCAAGGTAAAATCTAAAGGCGCGCCCGCTTCAGTCAAGATATCTTCTTCCCACTCTTTCTCTAAATCGTCGTGATGAGAAATCGCTGCGATGGTTTCATACAGGCGAAGCGGAGATTTGGAGCGCTTCCACTGTCCGCCAAGTTGCGCCGCGAGCAAAGCGTGGGCGCGGTGGTAAATAATTTCCCAGCCGGTGGCGGTTAAGTTAGCAATCATTGAATTTTTGTCCTGAATTAAGTGGGTTTGATTTTGTGGAAAGATCGATCGCACTAATTATGTAGGGTGCGCAATGCGCACCCTACTAACTTGTTAGGCGCACTACTAACTTGCGTCCACCTTTTTAAGGCGATCGAGACTTGCAGAAAAACGAAAGTTAAATCACAAAAGGTTCGATCGAGATATCCTGCCATTTCCCCTCAAATCGTTCGACAACCAAAGGTCGGATTCGGAACTTCGGGGGACACCCGTCGAGAACATCAATCCGCAAACACGAATAAGGACGGCGTTTGTGGGAACCTTGCCCGCTGCGGCCGACATACAGCAAAGATTCCGCTACCCGCCGATCGCCTTTTTGCGATCGCCCGCCCTCGCGCGCCAACCGATAAGCTTCAGGACTCGATGCTTCCTGCAACACCGGCCCTTCCGGGCGCTGGCGGCGGAGACTGTGGCCGCTTCCCCCGCAGACAATCCAATTTATCCCAGAGTCGCCGTGTCCGGTATCCCCAGTCCGCAGGTATTCCAAACAGTGGGCGTGCCCCGTCAGCACCAAATCTACTAGCGGACGACCCCGCGCCGCCTCCCTAACTGCATCCGCCACCCCGTCGAGCACCTCGCGCAACCGCAACCGAACCGCCAAAGTTTGAGCTTGATTCCACTTTGTCGCCTCGGTCACGTAGGGGGGATGGTGCAGGTAAATTACCCGCCCCCGCACCTCTGAATCGCGCCAAGAGTCAATCAGCCGCCTTTTCAGCCATTCGAGCTGTTCAACGTCCGTGGAGGCTGTTTTGTCGGGCGACAGTTGTTTGTCAATATCCATCAGCATTTCGTCAACTTGCGTTAATTTGGCGGCCAAGTCGTCTAGCTGTTCGGCTTCCTCGGGAATTTCGGGGTTCAGCCGATCGCACATTTCGAGCATTGCCAATTTTTCTTGTTCCAACTTCTGGCGATCGAGTTCCAAATTCTGGCGGCGAATGTCGCCCTGTTTGGTTTTCGGGATCGGCAAGGGCTCGTTGAAGGTATTGGAGTCGAGGGCGAAGAAGTCGATGCCGCCGCTGCGGAACGTGTAATAGCGGTTGGGTAAGCGGGTAAAGCGTCCGGGTTGGTAGCGGATGCAGCGGCCGGTGCTGGTGCTGGCGGTGTAGTGGGCGTCTAGGTGGCGATCGAGTTCTCCCGGCAATTTGTGAGCTTTGAGGTAGTCGAGAAACGCTTTAGCGTAGGCATTTCCGCGATCGGAACCGTGCCAGCCCACATCGAGATCCAACTTGGAACCCAACAGCCGGCGCAGCGGCAAAGCTGTCGCCGACAGAATGCCGTAGACTATGGGCAAGTCGTAATAGTCGTGGTTTCCCGGTACGGGCAAAAACGGAAAATTAAACACCATGCGATCGTAAGCAATCCGAGATGGCTCCTCCCCACCGACTATAAATTCTCGGTAGGGGCGAATAAAGTTTTGCAAGTAATATTCGCTGGAACCGACGAGATAAACTACATCGCCCGTGTGGAGGACGAAACGGCAAGTTTCGCGCTCGGAGAGCATCAGTTCGGCCACTTGCCGCTGGGGGTTGTGGCCGCGGTGGTTGCCCGTGCCGCTGTCGCCTGCAACTAAAAACGAAAACTCTGGAGAGTCGGTGGTTTGAGATTCCAAAACCATCCGAGTTTGGTCTATTCCCCGATCGGCGATCGACTGTTCTTGCCACCGCACCCGCTCGTTCATTTTGCGGATTTTGACTGTTATTCGCGGGTCGGACACGAATTTCAATTCACCTCTTCTCCCAAATTGCTGAGTTCCTAGTTAATATTGCAGCGATCGATCGAGTTTTTGCATCTCTCTAAAAGCTGAAAATCGGTCGCTCGCTCCGCGCGCGGGAAATCCGGTTTCTGCTGGTCCGAGATTTGAGCGACCCCCGATCGATTTTAGAAACCGGATTTTTTTGAGATTTAGCCAGCTTGCGGTTCTTAACTAACGGGTCAAATCTACTGTTACGGATGATACAGATCGCCCTAGTTCCGGGAATCGCCGCAAATTTTTAATTTTTAATTTTTCCCTCTCGGTCTCTCCCTCTCTCCCTCTCTTCCCCTCTGCCTTTTACGCCTCGATCGGACTGTTGACATTTGCAAGTTTTGAGGAGAAAGCGATGGCACGATCGCAGCGCGTTTTGATACCATTCAATCAAGCGCAAGACAATCAGGGAATGCACGGGAGGTGCGTAAATGGAGCTTTTCGGAGAACAAAAACGGTGTTTGGATTGTTTGGCAAGCTCGATCGAGCAGTTGGGAGGTCGAGTAGACATTCCGAAGCTGGAGCAGATAGCCGAGCTAATTATTCAAACTATGAGGGGGCCTTGGCGCTACTTTCACACGTCGGAACACATTTTTGAAGTCGGGGGGTCAGTCGATCCGATCGAGGTGCTGGCTGCGCTGTTTCACGACCTTGTATACGTGCAAGTCGATCAGGGCGTTAGTTTCAATATTAGCAGCGCCCTTTGTCCTTTTGTCAAAGAAGTGCGATCGCTGTTAGTTATTAGAGATGAAACCGAACTGCCCGACGATACCATATATCAGCTAGTGGCCTCAGTCTTTGGGTTTGCTCCCGGTAAGACTCTCTCTCCGTTTGCCGGCCAAAACGAATTTTTGAGTGCCGTTATTGCTGGCAAATCTTTGGAGCCTTTTTTGCCAGCTAGTACGATCGCCGAAATCGCCGCTTGCATCGAAGCTACTATTCCTTTTCGTCCGGTTTCGCCCAGCGGTTTGAGCGCGATCGAACTTTTGCACCAGCGGTTGGTAAGTATAAATCGCGATTTTAATTTCGGATGGACTGATGCCGAAACCGCCGAAATTGTCAAGCGTTCTGTCAGGTTAGCAAATCGGGATGTAGAGAATTTTGCCTCTTTAAATTCCTCTAATTTCTTAGACAATACCTGGAACTTGATGCCGGAAACCAACCACGAATTGAGCAATGTCAATTCCTATACTGTTGCCGGATATCGCAGGTCTTTGCAAAAGATGGAAGGATTTTTGAACTTCCTCAAACCAGAACTGGTTTTCCAGCACTTTATGCAAGAGCCGGACGATGAAACCTACGCTAACCTGATTGCCCAAACTCGAAAAAATATTGCAGTTGCTAAACTTTATCTGGGTATCAAGCTAATTACCATCGCCATTTTAGAAGCCCTTTCCTACCGTTTGGGGCGCGATATTCCGCTTTCAACTATGATGGGAGAATTGCGCGCACCTGGATTTAAAACATCGGTGTTGGAGGATTACTTGCCCAACAGACAGATCGCCTACGCCTTAGAAAGTCAGTTGCAAAAAGAGGTTTTAAATTTGTTAGCAATAGGACGCAATCAAGAATCTCCCTATGATATTAAAAACTCTCCCGTAGCTACGTTTATTATCAAATCTATCGGCTTTGCTGAAACTGAAAACTTTTTGAAGAAAGCTCAAGATTTTTTTGCCGGTCATATTTCGTCGGAAGAGTTTCTGTCTTACTGCGCTCCCGATGTAATCGAGACCATTTCCTCCGGGGTTATGAAACTCTTTGACAGCAGGAAGATGGCTTTAGGGAAAGTTAGTTTAGCTCACCAAACTGTTTCTTAGGATATGTTTGCACTATCGGTTCGCGATCGCAGAACCGGGAGCATCCCATTTTTACTTTCACATCATGGACGGTTGCATCAGAACAATATATTTGGACGACGTGAGCGCTCCTAAAAAACGCTTTTTACCAAATTGGGATGCTCCCGCAGAACCTCTATATGTATGGTGCAACCTCAGCACCTTACCGCTTACATTCGTAAGTAGGTAAGCGCAAAAAACCATAGTATCTTGTAAGGGCGGGTGCCAGTTAAAATCTATGATACAAGCCAGTAGAGGAGTGCTCTCACCCGCCCTCCCCATGTAATGTTTATTTCCACTAAAATCTGCCACCACTCTCAATAAGCTTTTTATGGGCGTTGCTCAGAGCAAAGCCCCACAAGATTCACTCTTTGTCGAACAGCCCGGAAGCCTGTGCGATCGAGAATGGTGCAAGATGTAAGTTTCCACCTACTTAGTGATGAATGCAAGTTTTTTCTCATTCATAAAGAGAGGACTAAAGTCCTCCCTACAAACAAGTTTTATTACGGGAAACTAACCCGACATCAGCATTACTGACAACTGAGTTTTTTTAATCTGTTCTTTCAATGATGATGGTCATTTGAGCGACTAATGCACCGATCGCTCCTACTGCTGCAATGACTGGAAACAAGGCCGCACCGATGACTCCGCCGACTACTCCCACCGTCAGAGGAACTTCTACCAAGATCCGTCCCTCTTCATTTTTGATAATGATGCGGCGGATATTGCCTTCGTGAATCAGTTCTTTAACTTTAGCAACCAAATCGTTGCCGTTAATCTTCAACTCCTCGACGCTAACTTTTTCCTGAGTATAAGCAGGGGTTTCTTCATGAGTCGTTTCAAAATTAACCTGAGTAACTTTTTCGGCAGAAACTTTTTCAGATACAGGTATTGATTCGAGTTCTCTTGCCCCGACCGGTTCTTGTAAGCGATCTGTAGGTGTGTCCATTTTTTGTTCTCCTTTTAGGTAAAAGTATTTTTGTATAGAATTATTGAGAATAATAACACGCAACTTTTTGTCGATCAATCATTCTTTTGGGTGATATTGCTGTTGGTACTGTCGTGGTTTTCTCTCTCGATCTTTGACGGCGAGAGGCTCAAATCCCTCCTCTGCGGGCGTTAGCTGGCGACTCCCCTTGTGCCGCTCGGTTGACTGTCTCCATATCGCCCTCGCAGCGTCCCTCCATTGAAAAACCTCCGATCCAGACAGCCAAAGGATTAGACGGACATTCACACTCTCAGAGACTTCGACTCAATAGGTGTACAGGTTGAAATACTGACATTGTACTGAAAGTGCGATCGCCCCGCCGTTTATAGAGTTAGCACATTTAGTTCGGCAAATCGCACATGGAAACCGTCGCTTACTTTCCTCAGATATCATTTCAATTTAGCTCAGTGCGATCGCCAAACCAAACCCGACCCCCCGAGGTTCCTCAAATCAACATCTTAGAGTTTCTAATGAGAATTGCCTAAAATAAAAGGGGAGGAGAAATAATAACGATCGAAATATTATCGCAACCAAACCAACTTCCTCAAATTGAAGTTGAGGTTGGGGAAAAATCGGGTAAAATAGAATTATTTCCTTCTGCTTCCTCTTTATTTCCCCTGTCCGATTTGCCAGCGACAGAATTTGAATATCAAGTTGGCGGCCCGACGGTACTTTGCTGCCAACTTTTAAGGGAAATCAAGCGGATGTGTGGAGCGTGAGTTTTAGTTGCGATCGCACAACTTTAGCATCTGCCGGGAAAAATTCGTCGGTGAAGCTTTGGAGTCTCGATACTGCTAAAGTGGAAGCTACCGAACTTGACAAATTGCTCGCCGTCGGCTGTCGCTGGCTCGGAGACTACCTGCAATACAATCCCCGGGTTGAGTGCGATCGGCATTTGTCCGAAAAAACTGACAAGTGACATTTCTTGGCAATTCCCCGAAACCGATTTTGCCTGAATGCTCTCTTGGGGCGATCGCCTGCCGATTTGTCGCTATTCTTGTCTTATTGTAATATAATTTTACGCAAGGGGTAATACCAAATGTACTGTCACAGGTCGCAAATGTCTATCAATCGGAACCCGATTAATCTCAGGAAACATTAAAGGTAGTTATAACTGCTATATTCGGATTAGTAAAATCTTGGATAGATAAAATTTAGTAAATAGCCAGGTTTCAAAGGGGTGTATGCTGTTAAATTAATCTAACCTGCAATATCGTTTCGGGTGACACAGCACGATTTTAGGCAAAAAAAATCCTGCTGCATTAACTGGATTAGATCGAGCCGAGTAGAGTTGATTTCTCAGCTATAAAAAGAATCAAAAATGCAGTCCAAATAGTACGCAATACTCCAGCAGCCAACCGTAACTGCCAATTACCAAAGGAGGGAGCAGTGTATGAAACTGACGGGTTGAGTCCCCTGAAATCGCGGCTTGGTTTGCGATCGACTCTACAGGAATTAACCCTGTACGACTTTTTCCTAGAATCTGAGTGTCAGGGGGACGAAGTTGCTAAAATTTTTCAAGCAAACCCTTTAGTTCCCGGCATCATCATCACTCAGCAAGGAAAGTTTATAGGGATGATTTCGCGGCGGCGTTATTTTGAACACATGAGCCGCCCCTACAGCTTGGAGTTATTTTCTCAACAGCCTTTGTTCATACTCTACCGCTTTACTAAAACTGATATGTTGGTTCTCGATCGCCAAACCTCAATTATGACGGCAGTGCGGCAGTCTTTGGAGCGATCGCCCGAACTAATCCACGAACCCATTGTAGTACAAGTAGAACCGGAAACTTACAAACTTTTAGACGTGCACCAACTGCTGCTTTCTCAGTTGCAAATTCACGAGTTAGCAACCGTGGCGATGCGGGAATCTCAAGCACAATTGAGGCATCAAGCCCAACAGCTCGAACTTGCCCTGCTGGAACTTCAGCGCACTCAAACTCAACTAATTCAAACAGAGAAAATGTCTTCTTTGGGGCAATTAGTAGCAGGAGTAGCTCACGAAATTAACAACCCGATCGGCTTTATCTACAGCAACTTGCACCACGCTAAAGAGTACACTCAAGGTTTAATGCGGATGCTGGACATCTACCGGCAGCACTGTCCCGAATCCATCGCAGCAATTGAAGCGGAATCAGCAAAAATCGAACTCGATTATTTGCTGGAAGACTTGCCGAGAGTGTTAAATTCCATGCAGCAAGGTGCAGAAAGAGTGCGCGATATCGTTTTGTCGCTGCGAAATTTTTGCAGGTTAGACGAAGCTCAAATGAAGCAGGTCAACATTCACGACGGTATCAACAACACGATTATGCTTTTGCAAAGCCAGCTTAAAGGGAAACCCGGGCAGGAGGCGATCGAAATTCACAAAGAATACAGCGATTTGCCGCTGGTGCAGTGCTATCCAGGACAACTCAATCAGGTATTTATGAATATTTTAGTTAATGCCATTTACGCTCTTATTGAGTGGAACAAACACGGAAATATTGATGGGAAAAGCCAGAATAATTCGCAATTAAGCGAGCAAAAGCCTTGCCATGCAAACACTCAATCTTCAATGTCTAACTCTACCGGCCTGATTCCTGCCATTCGGATTCGCACGGAGTTAATCGAGGGAAAAAAGGTAATAATTAGGATTTATGACAACGGCCCGGGGATGACAGAAGATGTTCGGAAGCGGTTGTTTGACCCTTTCTTTACTACTAAGCCGGTCGGCCAAGGAACCGGTTTGGGACTGTCGATTAGCTATGAAATTGTCGTCAACCAACACGGCGGCGAATTGAAGTGTTTTTCGGAACCGGGAAAAGGAGCAGAATTTGCGATCGAAATTCCTCTTCAACAGTCTTCTCCAGCACAAATTTTGCCTCGCTTTGCCTGAGTTTTTATCGATACTTCCAGTATTCTGCCGAATGCCTTCTAGATAGCTGCCTTTCTTGTTGACACTCCTCGGTCTGAAGACGCGAGGATTCTTGGATCAATCAGTTGATTTGCTCGTTGATGCTGCCACCAACGAGTAGAGATCGGTCTGTCCCCAAGCGTTAATTTCGGTGTACCCCACCGTATTTAAAGTGATTCCTGCTTGCTTCAAACCTTTTCCCAAAATGTTAATTGCGGCGTTACGATCCCGATCCAATGTCGTACCGCAACCGCAAATATGGGTGCGAGTTGAAAGTGTTTTCTTGACAGTATTGCCACAGCTTGAACAGTCTTGAGAAGTGTACTGAGGTGCAACAGCAATTACTGTTCTGTCGTACACTTTTCCAAAGTATTCTAACCATTGTGCAAATTGTGACCACGCTGCATCACTAATTGATTTGGCAAGCTTATGGTTTTTCACCATATTCCGCACCTGAATATCTTCGTAGGCTACAAAATCGCTAGATTTTACCACGCACAACGCCGTCTTAATGGCGAAGTCTTTGCGCTGCCTGCTGACTTTCAGATGCTTTCTTCCTAACTTGTTGAGCGCTCTTCTTCGATTGCTAGAACCTTTCTTCTTTCGAGAAATCCGCTTCTGCAATCTTTTCAAAGCTTTTTCACTTTTACGAAGATAGCGAGGGTTGGCAACCGTCTTACCATCGCTATCAGTATAAAAGTGGTTCAATCCCACATCTATCCCAATAGCTTTACCAGTGAGAATAGGCTCCTCTTTTCGCTCCACGTTAATACAGAATTGGGCATAGTAGCCGTCGGCACGACGCACAACTCTGATTCGTTTGATCTCGTCAGGCGCATAGAAATGCAAATCCCGATTACCGATCAACTTAAACTTCCCAGCAGCAAAACCGTCTTTAAATGTCAGACATCTTTTGTCGGTAGAAAGTAGCCATCCTGACGTTTTGTATTCGACCGAACGAGTGTGTTTCTTGAACTGCGGGTATCCCTTTTTTCCTGGTTTCTTGGCTTTGCAATTAGCCAAAAAACGTTGGATAGCAAAAATGGCACGTTCGGCAGAAGCCTGACGTGCCATCGAATTAAGCTTACCTGCCCATTCAAACTCTTTTGCCATAATGGCGCATTGTTTGTACAGGTTAACTAACTTAACCCCTTGATTCTCTGTCCAATACCTAAGAGTTTTATTTCGGACAAATTGAGCCGTCCTAATCATCTCGTCAATGACTCGGTATTGCTTCGCTTTGCCTTTCAACTTAAACTCTAATGTTATCATTCAAATATCTTACCGTATTACGAAACACTATGTTTACAAAATGCGTATGTTTAATCATTCTTTACACTTTATAGAAACTAAAGCCGTCCTATAAGGACGGGGCTTTAAACCCAATTTTTCTGGTAAATTCCGATCAAAATCGGCAAACCCACTTCCACAAAGGATGACTCGGCCCCCGCTGGCGAATGCGGCGCACTTGTTGTTCCAAACCCTGTTTTTCCCGCAGGGGCAATCCTCGCAATCTATTGCGACTTTGCCAAGTTAGCACTGCTAAAGTCATCCCCAAGCACAAACCCAAACCGAGAGTCGGCCAGCGGTGAAAAGATAAACCGTAGCGCACCGCAGCCCAAGTGAAGTTTTCTAACCACAAAGCGATTTCGTGGCGCAAACCCCAAATACTCAAAGAACCGACGCTAATCCACAGCAGTATCACAGTTAACCAGCGACCGTAAACTGTTAGTTTGTGAAGCCTTTGGACTTCGATTTGCAAATTTGGGTCGCTTTCATTAGTCATTAGTTATTAGTCATTAGTTATTAGTCATTAGTTATTAGTCATTAGTTATTTGTCAGTCAACAGTCAACAGTCAACAGTCAATAGTCAACAGTTAACAGTTAACAGTCAACTAAACTTCGTCTGACGGGTTGATGGCTTCTACAGGGACGGGGATGGAGTTGCCGGTGCGACTGCGCCACCAAGCTAGCAGCGTGCTGGCAATGAAAATACTCGAATACGCACCAGCAATAAAACCGACAATCAAAGCTAAAGCAAAGTATTTGAGGGTTTCGCCGCCAAACAAAAAGATTGAAAACAATGTCAGCAGCGTTGTCATCGTCGTGTTAATTGACCTTCCCAGGGTCTGCATGACCGCATCATCGACAATTTGATCGATCGACTGTCCCGGATTCAGCTTGATTACTTCTCGCACGCGATCGTAAATTACCACTGTATCGTTAACAGAAAAGCCGATAATTGTCAAGAGCGCGACCACAAATAAACTGTCAACTTCCACTCCTTGAACTAAACCCAAAAACGAGAAAACACCAACCGTGATCAATACGTCGTGGAAGAGAGCAACAAAAGCAAAAAAGGCGTAATCCAACTGAAATCGGAATGTTAGATAAAGAGTAATGCCAGCAAAAGAAAGCAACAAAGCCAGCAAACCCGAAGTAAACAACTGTTTGCCGAGGGTAGGTCCAACCGTATCAATTTGAGTAGATTGAGGAGCAAAAGCGCCTATTTTATCGCTCAATGCTGTTTGCAACTTAGTGCGCTGTTCGACATCCAAAGTTTTCGTGCGCAGCGATAAACCGCGCTGTTCTTTGCCGATAACTTGAATGCTGCTGCCGGCCAAACCTTGGGCGTCCAGGACTTCGCGGACAGCAGCAAGATCGATCGGTTTACAATTTTCCGGTTTCGTGCAGTCGAGTTCAAATTGCAGCCGAGTGCCGCCGATAAAGTCCAAACTGGGGCGCAGCGGTGCGCGGATGTCGGGACGAGTCCAAGAAATCGCCATCGACACTATACCTGCGAGGATTATAGCGGCGGAAATACTCCACCAGATCGATCGCTGTTTGATAACACTGAATTTCATAATTTGAAGGAAGAGGGAAGTTCGGCAACGGATTGTGTAACGGATGGAAGAAGGAAAGAAGAAGCTAACAGTCAACTGTCAACAGTTAACAGTGAACAGTTAACAGTCAACAGTTAACAGTTAACTATTAACTGTTTTAGACAAACCGGGACAGAACCACTGAGGTTTTCGCAGCGCCGGAAAGCCCAACACTACCAAAAGTAGAGTGCGGCTGCAAGTAATAGCAGTAAACATACTCACTACTACGCCCAATGCCAGCGTTACAGCAAACCCTTTAACTAAACCAGCGCCCAACCAGAACAAAGCAGCACAAGCAATAACTGTTGTGACGTTGCCGTCTAAAATGCTGGAAAAAGCTCGGTAAAAACCCGATTCTACCGATCGATAAAGCGATTTCCCCGCCCGCAACTCTTCCCGCGTGCGCTCAAAAATCAGCACGTTAGCATCCACGGCCATCCCGATGCTGAGGACAAAACCAGCAATTCCCGGCAGCGTTAAAGTTACTCCCAACAGCACGAAGGCAGCCCAAGTTAACAGAGCATAAATTAACAGAGCAATATTGGCAATTACGCCGGGGAGTCGATAGTAGGCAACCATGAAAATCAAAACTAGAATTAAGCCGCCGATACCTGCGTTAATACTGCTTTGAATGCTGTCTCTACCCAAGCTAGCGCCGATCGTGCGGTTTTCTACAATTTCGACCGGCACCGGCAAAGCGCCGCCGCGCAATTGCACTCCTAAATCGTTAGCTTCTTGCGCTGTAAAGCGACCTTGAATTACGGCATTGCCACCAGTAATTCCTGTCTGGGCAAATTCAACGCCTACTACAGGAGAACTGATCATTCTGTCGTCTAGAAAAATGCCGAGAGTCCGTCCGGTGCCGGCTAAATTTTTAGTAAGTTGCCCAAATAATTCGCCTCCTTTAGTGTCGAAACGGAGTGCGACATTCCAGTCGTTACCAGTGGGTTGAGCTTGAGCATCTTTGAGGTTTTCGCCGCCGAGTCCGCTGCTTTTGTATAGTTTGGCGATCGCCTCATTGCTTCTTTTCAAAGCAGCCTGATTTTCTTTAATAGCCGCCTCATTGTTGCTAGTTTTCAATTCTGCTTGTTTTGCCAGCAATTCCTGCTGCAACTGCCTCTCAATGGCTAATTGCGTTTCTGTTCCGGGCAGTTGTTCCTGAAATTCTAGTTTTGCCGTGCCGCCCAAAACTCGTTCTGCTTGCTGCGGGTCATTTACTCCCGGCAACTGCACGAGAATTTGGTCTTCTCCTACTGTTTGGACTAATGCTTCGGAAACGCCCAAACCGTTAACCCGGTTTTCAACAATCCGCCGCACTGCTTCTAACATTCCCTGGTCTATTTTGGGAATTGTGGGGGTAGTTTTTACTTGAATTGTGAGTTGCGACCCTCCTTGCAAGTCTAATCCCAGCCGCGTCGGAATTGTTACTATTACAGTAATGGCGGCGATGATTAAAACAAAAATTAGGGCTAATATTGAACGTTGTTTTTGCATATTTTATTATTAGTCATTGGTCAGTTGGCAGTTGTCAGTTGGCAGTTGGCGGTTGGCAGATTTTAGTCAACAGTCATCGGTCATCAGTCATCCGTCAACAGTCATCAGTCAACAGTCAACAGTCAACCAATGACTACTGACTAATCACTATTTATACTCGCAAAGCTACCATTTTTTGGACTGCTTCGACAATTTGAGTGGGCTGGACAATCGTCAGTCTTTCCAAATTGCCGTTGTAAGGTGTGGGAATATCTTGTGAAGACAGGCGCAAAACCGGTGCGTCGAGTTCGTCAAAAAATCGATCGCTAATCGAAGCAATTAATTCGGCACCGATGCCTCCTGTTTTCATGCACTCCTCTACAATAATTACTTTGTGGGTTTTGCGAATGGATTCGCCAATTGTCTCCATGTCAAGGGGTTTGAGAGAAATTAGGTCGATTACTTCTGGATCGTAACCTTCTTTTACTAGGGCGGGCACGGCTTGCAAGACGTGGTGCCGCATCCTGGAATATGTCAAGATGGTGACATCTTTGCCCGATCGCACAATTTCTGCTTTGTCCAGCGGCACTAAATATTCTGTTTCTGGCAAATTTTCTTTGAGGTTGTAAAGAAGGACGTGCTCGAAAAACAGAACGGGGTTATCGTCGCGGATTGCTGATTTTAAGAGTCCTTTGGCGTTGTAGGGAGTCGAACAGGCGACTATTTTCAAACCCGGTACTGCTTGGAAATATGCTTCTAACCGCTGGGAGTGTTCCGCGCCGAGTTGCCGGCCCACGCCGCCGGGCCCGCGAATTACCATCGGCATTTTGAAGTTGCCGCCGGATGTGTAGCGCAGCATTCCGGCGTTGTTGGAAATTTGGTTGAAGGCCAGCAGCAAAAAGCCCATGTTCATGCCTTCGATGATCGGGCGCAATCCCGTCATTGCTGCGCCCACTGCCATGCCTGTAAAGCTATTTTCGGCGATCGGGGTGTCGAGCACTCTAAGTTCGCCGTATTTGTTGTAGAGGTCTTTGGTGACTTTGTAGGAACCGCCGTATTGACCTACGTCTTCGCCGAGTACGAATACGGCGGAGTCGCGGGCCATTTCTTCGTCTAACGCCTCGCGGAGGGCGTTGAACAATAAGGTTTCTGCCATAGGAGGTGAAGCAATGATTGCAGGAGGGTCAGATTAGAATCTTAACCTTTTGGGGGTGTGGATGAGGAGGCGATCGCAAATTTGACAGTTAAAACCTGACATTTTGCCAATCTCTATCATAACATTTGTATTATGTCAATGAATATTTAAGTTAAAATAATACTAACTTGCCTGCCCGCAGCAGAGGAATATTATGCTCCAGACAAAAACTGAGCTAACTCTGGAAGAGTTTCTCGCTCTTCCCGAAGGAGAAGGCGATATTACCTACGAATTTATTGACGAGCAAGCTGTACCGAAGATGTCACCTAAAAAATTTCATTCTCGCCTCACCAGAAGCCTAATAAAACTCCTCGAACAGTGGGGTGAGGAACGGGGCGAAATAGGTGTAGAATGGGCGGTAAGATTAACCAGACTGGGGCGAGATTGGGTGCCAGTACCAGACCTTTTATATGTTTCTTACCAACGCTTATCTCCCGACTGGAATCAAGATGAAGCCTGTCCTGTAGTCCCCGAATTAGTCATAGAAATTATTTCACCAGAACAAACTTTCGGTCAGTTAGCTGCTAAAGCGAGAGATTATTTAGATGCTAAGGTATTGCGGGTTTGGTTAGTAGATAGCAAGGCTAGAAGCATTACAGTTTTTTACCCCGATGCAGCACCGCAGACTTATATGGGAGATACTCTATTAAAAGATACACTTTTTGATGGATTAGAATTTACTGCGATCCAGCTATTTCAGATGGCAAAAATACCATAAACTTTTTTGGGATGAGTGTGTGGTAGTGGACAAGCTATTCCATATTTAAATCAATCTTGTCAATGACGGGGATTCGATGTCGCAATTTCCACCCTAGCAAAATCCAGTCTTCCAAAGTTGAGCGCAACTCATTTTGACACTCTTTTAAAGTTGAACCAAAGGCGATGATTCCCTTGCAAACAGGAATTTTTCCAACAAAGCTACGATCTTCAAGTTTGTCATACATAGCCTCAGCCATTGCTTGGTCAACGTATTCGCTCAGAATGAATTTTACAGTCATTGAGTTTCCTTTTGCTTGTCGAATATTGGAATCTCCTTCACAGTTACATCCATTATATTTGTTTTTGTCAAGCTCCGGCATTTAGATTTCAGCAAAATGTTTTTGCAATAAATCGTGAATAAATCGGTAGCGCCGATCGCCCGTTTTTTGCAGCAACAGGCGATCGGTGGCAGCATCGAGAAAACGCTTGTAATCCCAAGGAATGTAGCCCTTCGACCACAGCACGAGGCGCAATATAAAACTTTCAATACCCGGAATCCCCGGCAACAAAGCACTAATTAGCGCAGCAACAGCACCCGCAATTAATCCCCAAATCGACCCGGAGACTAGGGTGGCAATTAATCCAAAAATCACCCAAATCAGCCCGCCAACTAGCTTAACTCCAAACTGATACTTGCGCTGCTCCTCGCCTGTTTGCAGCCAGCTTGACGGTATGCGATCGAGGTAAAATTCTTGAATTCCTTGCTGTTCCATCCTTCTCGCCAACCATCCCAGCCAGTGGCGAATTTGTTCGGGCCGCAGTTCCTTGCTTCTGGGATACTGCTTGACTTCCCCGGTCATTTGGTGGCGGATGTAGGCAGTTAACAGATATTTGCGCTGTTCTTCTGCGGAAGTTATGCGCTTCCAAGATTCGATTAAAATATCGTCGTAAGCCAGAGCCATCATGCTCAAAAGCAAGGGAACTTTTGCCAATTTCAACAACTCCGGCTCCCGCTCAATGCTGTACCAAAGTTCGCGGCTTCTGGCTTCTAGTAAATAATTGTGAATTTGAGTTTCTGTTAAAGGTTTCAATAAAACCGCTGCTTGCAGGCGAAATCTAGTATCGCAGTTTTTGTAAGCTTCAAAACTGCTGCAAGCTACTAAATGTTTTGGTTTAAATTCGCTTTCAACAAACTGATTGATTGCTTGAATGCAGATATTTTGGCGGTGGGTTTCTACTTCGTCGAGCCCGTCGAGGAGAGGCAGCAATTTTTGTTCGGCGAGCCATTTTTTGCCTACAGCAGGAGAGATGCCGTATTTGAAGTGAAGTTGAGCAATTAACCAATCTGCGATCGCCCCAGATTCTGCTTTCCACGATCCGAGTTCAAACAGCACCGGTATTGGGAAACTAGCATCTTTTTCGGCGCGGGAAACTAACACCAGAGCCAATTCTAGCAACGTCGTGGTTTTGCCGGAACCCGTGGCACCCAAAATTACCAATTTGCCGCCGGTGCGATCGAAAACTTTAGCAACGCTTGCTTTGGGAGGAAGCCGAAAACTCGGACGGTTGCCGGCTTTCACTTCCACATCCCAACAGCGGTCCACACCCAGAGGCGGCGAGTCTTGGCTGAGGTTAGCCAGCACAGCAGCGTGCAAAGACTGGGATCGCCCTGCTTGGACTTCCTGCTTCACCTCCTCCAACAATCGATCGCGAGGCGGTTGTAATCTGTGAGGAATCAATTTTGACATTTTATGTACCTCGCGCTGAACGCTTACTTTCGTAAATTTGCGCGCAAATAACCCAGAGCAAGATTACCATCAGTATAGGCGTCCAGTATATATTGACTCAAATTATTGCGACAATTATGGATCTGAAATTTTATCTAAAAATCCTGACCCTGTGCCCGCACTAGGTATTTCCACTATAAATTAACTGGCGATCGCCCCAACTCCCAAACAAAAATTATCAGTATAGATACAGAGAGGGTTTTTTATGTCATTTACGAAGGGTCAAATCATCACAGTAAGCTTAGCAGGGCTGGCAACAGCGGTGGGAGTGGCTGCTGCAACTATACAGTCGGGTGCGATCGAACAATCCAATCCCCCCCTCGCACAATCCCCGGCATCCACCAGAAACCCGATTGCAGCGCCGACTAACAATCCCGAATCTCGGCAACCAGAAACTCTGCAAGCACAAACCCAAGCTGCGGAATCTCCGAAATCCCAAACCCAACCTGCAAAAACCCCCGCACTTCAATCCTCGCTAGTTGCAGAAGTATCGCAGGGAACAGTTGGGCCAGTAGTTGTCACACCGCCAAATTCGGGTTGCAAAATCACCCAGGCTGTAGTCAGCGATCCGAATCCACCGCTAAATGTGCGATCGAACCCGCAAGTAAGCGACAGCAAAATAGTAGGAACCCTTAATAATAATACCTTTGTTTCAGTAGCCGAAGAACAAAACGGTTGGCTGCGAATTACCGATCCAGTTCCCGGTTGGATTGCCAAAAACCGCACCGAAAGCAGTTGTTCTAACGTCAACCAGCAGATTAATTTTCTGCCGGGAGGAGATGAGGCGATCGTCAAAGGTCGAATTATCGGCGGCGGCAGCCACTCTTACCGGATTCGCGCCACTAAGAATCAAACAATGACTGTTAGGAATCGGAAAGATGTTTTCCCGCAAATTATAACTCCTGGTGGCAAACTTTTAGCAGGAGATCCTTATCAAGGCAATGAAACAGAGTGGAGTGGAAAAATCCCTGTTACTGGCAATTACACATTACAATTAGACTCTAATTTCCGGGGATACGAATACGAATTTTCGGTTAAATTGCGATAATTTCCCTGACATCTGTAGGGACACGGCCCTGCCGTGTCTCTACCCGGATATACGACTTTTAATAAATAGTATAATTAAGGAATCGCCCCAAGCGAGATATCGAGAATCGCAAATTTCTGCCAATCTTCCGAATCAAAGTGCCACCATTCTGTTGTGATACCGATAAATCCGTGTTTTTTCATCGCATTTTCGAGCACTTGACGATTTTTCCGAGATTGGGCGCTGCCGCCTTGATAATCTGCGTGAGCTTTTTCGGTAAAATCATCGTAAGGTGTAGGCATTTCTAATTCTTTGCCAGTGCGATCGACTAAAGTCAAATCAATAGCAGCACCGCGATTGTGCCGCGAACCCCTCGCAGGATTAGCAACATAGCGCGGATCTGGCAAAACTGCCCACATTTGCTTAGTCACAGAAAAAGGCCTGTAGCAATCATAAACTTTTAAACCTAGCCCGATTTTTTCCAAATCTGTTTGAACAAGAGCTAATTTTTGAGCAACAGAAGCTCTCAAAGCACATTTTGCTACTGTATAAAGTTTTCGTTTCAAGAAATTGTTAGTAGTAGCGTAGCGGATATCGAGGCGAATGTTGCGATTTACGGTGCGGATGTCAACAAGGCGCGCCCAACTGGGAAGTTGACTCATGAAAATACTTTCAGGTAATACTGGGTTTGGTTCTGGTTGGGTAATTTGCACTTGTGGCGGCTCCTGGGCGCGAATAGATGTTGTATAATTCAGTGTGGTTGTAGATAGTAATACGAGGATGAATAGAATTAGATATTTTGCCAATTGACTTAATTTCATAGCTCTGTTAATTTGATATCTTATAGGGTTTTTTACAATTATTGGGAATTTTCGCGCTTGTCGTCTGGCCCGCCAGGGGTTAAAACCCCTGTCTCATAGCTAAAGTCCTCTAAAGAGGACTGAAATATTTCTCTAAAACTTTTATTTTATGAGTCTTTCAGTCGGTTTTAACCGACTTTAGCTATGAGACGGGGGTTTCAACCCCCGGCGGACTGTGAGACAAGCGCGAGAATGATAAATCACTTCTCGAACTAATTTTTAATTGTTAATTTCCCTCAAATTCCCAAGCGCTGATACACTAAATCTAAGTGCCTCAATTGATACTGCGGATCGAAACAATCATCAATTTCTTTGGTCGTCATCTTAGCTGTTACCCGATCGTCATTAGCAATCAAATTGTAAAAATTGCCGCCCGTTTTGTTCCAAGCTTCGTGAGCGCAAGATTGCACAATTTTGTAGGCGTCTTCGCGACTGGTGCCTTTTTCTACTAAGGCTAACATCACGCGCTGGCTGAAGATGACTCCGCCGTAAAGGTTCATGTTTCGCTTCATATTTTCGGGATAGACTAGCAGGTGTTTTACTAAGTCTGTGGTTTCTACTAACATAAAGTGGGTAACAGTGGAACTGTCGGGCAAAATCATCCGTTCTACGGAACTGTGAGAAATGTCTCTTTCGTGCCAAAGCGCCACATTTTCTAAGGCTGCGACGGCGTTGGCGCGGACAATTCTCGCCATTCCTGTGAGTCTTTCCGATCGAATCGGGTTGCGTTTGTGGGGCATGGCGGATGAGCCTTTTTGCCCTTTGGAAAAGAATTCTTCGACTTCGAGAACGTCGGTGCGTTGGAGGTTGCGGATTTCTACTGCAAAACGCTCGATCGATGCTGCTAAAAGTGCTAAGGTTTGGACGTATTCGGCGTGTCGATCGCGCGATATGACTTGAGTGGATGCGGTATCGGGTTCGAGTCCGAGGTTTTGACAGGCGATCGCTTCTATTCGCGGGTCAATATTAGCATAGGTTCCGACTGCGCCGGAGATTTTGCCGACTGCAATGGACGATCGCAAATTCACTAATCGGGCGCGGTTGCGAAAGACTTCTGCCAGCCATCCTGCTAGTTTAAAGCCAAAGGTGATGGGTTCGGCGTGAATTCCGTGCGATCGGCCTACCATCACGGTATTGCGATGCTGTTGGGCCTGATAGCGAATAGCTTGACTCAAATCTTCGACACGTTCTAACAAGATATTGACGCTGGCGACTAATTGCAGCGCCAAAGCAGTATCGAGCACGTCGGAACTGGTTAAACCGAGGTGAATGTAGCGGCCGGCATCGCCTACATATTCGTTGACATTTGTCAAGAAGGCGATCATGTCGTGGCGGACTTCCGCTTCAATTTCGAGGACTCGTTTGGGGTCAAAATTAGCCTTAGCTTTGATTTCTTCGACTGCGGCGGCGGGGATGTAGCCGAGTTCGGCTTGAGCTTCGCAGACAGCGATTTCTACTTGCAGCCAGCTTTTGAGTTTGGCGGTTTCAGTCCAGATGTTGCCCATTTCGGGCAAAGTGTAGCGCTCTATCACGGTGGGAGTTGGGGAATGCGATCGTCCTATTGTACCTCTGCGCGGCCTCGGTCTTGAGTCGGGATGGGGAATTTGGGGCGATCGGGCGATCGAGATATGTGACACATCGTCCGTAGACCGATCGTCCGCAGAGACTGACAATTGCCAGATGAGTCGATCGAAAGAGAAGATTCTGCACGCTTTAGGCCATCTAGTAAAGCAGCACGGGACTACGTTGCTTTAATTACCTAGTGACTGATAACACCAGCTTGGACGCCGCAGGAGATTGAAGGTATCTAGGTATCGAATTCGATCGGACGCGGAGACTGTAGCAGCAGCTTCCTTCGTTTCATTTTCAGGGATATCTAGAACACCTTCCGATACCCCTGATTAATGACATTTTATTCAGCTTCTATGTCCTCATCTGTTAGATTACTCAACTGCTCTAAAACTTTCTCCTGCCATGCTTTTTCGATGCGGTTTTTTAAGAGATCATGCAAGTGCTGTTGTTCAGGTGCATTAAACCACTGTTCAAGTTTTTCGGTAACCCCATCGCGAAATTTGCCCTTTTGACCGTACATAGCAGCACACTCTGCCCAACTGAAATAGTATTCAAGTTGAAATTGAAATACTTGCTTGCCAGTTTGTTCAGCATACTTAATGAAATCTTCACGCCACACACTCCAATTCGTTTTAATTTGTCTCAAGAAATTGTGTGCGGGTTTTAGGTCTGAATTGCCAAGCAGATTATTTGTGATGCCCATTAATTCAAAAAAAGGCTTGTTGCTACTGTACCAAGCAATATTTCTAGCTCCATTACTAAGAAGAACATAAACATTAAGACTATCCGAGCTTCCACAACGACGAACAGTTGCTAATACTTTCTTTGGATGTGCTTTGCTCATTTCTTCCATTAGGTATTCATCTTCTACTTTCCGTGCTGAAAGCGGAAGTTGCGGATTTTGTTCCAAGAAAATCTTTAAAGCTGCGATGACATTTTTGCGAGCCTCCCGTGCGTTTTTTTCTTCTATGTCTTTAATTAGAACATCAAGGGCATCTACAGCCTCTAGGAGAGGTTTAACATGGGTCAATCGCAAGGTTTCTAGTGGCTTATTTAGTAATTCTGCAACCTGCACGGGACCTTCTGAGCTAGCGTTAAAGAAGAAGATGGGCATCTTGAGCACTTCATTGCTCTTTTGCTGTAGCTTTCTGAGCTTTCTTTGAACTTCACTGTGCTTCTGCTTGTATGCCTCTTCTTCTGTTTCTATTTCGTTGCCAGCATTATCTGTTGTTTCGAGAGCATCATCATTGTGGGGTAGAATAAGGATAATGACCCGCTCTTTAAATGCTTCTTCGCGGGTTTCACTTAGCTTATCGATGAGACTATATATCAGATCCCCTGGTGCATCGTCGAACTTACAACATAAAACAGTTAGAGTACGTGGATCGTCTAGGTAGTCAATCAAATCCTGTCTAATAACCGTTCCTTTCGCTGTACCTTCTACATCGACTCCTCTTGTATCAACAAGTTCTAATTCGTAGGGGGAAAACTGAAAAAAGTTATCGGTAACAAAAACATCGATTCGTTGTGGCAAGGGTAAATCGTTGTCTAAGCTATAGTTAATATTCCTAAACTTATTCTGAAGATTTTCGCGATTTGTCTGTTCGGACGTTTCATCAAACCAGAATTCTTGTTGTTTCCTTTCCGAAAGTTTCAGCCGTTCAAAAATCTCTGTTCGGAAAGTAGCTAGATTTTCGCATTGCTTCACTATATCTACCAAAGGATCATCACTTTCCTTATTCTCACTGACTGACTTAATCATGTTACGGAGCGCACGCTCTATTTCCCAAGAAACATCTGTTCTTTTATTCTCTGCATCTTCTTCAGTGCTATTTTTCCAAACTGCCCAAAAGTCCTCAATTACTTTATTTATCTCATCTTCCGAACAAGGATGAACAACTAGCCCAAATTTATTCCGAGGCCGGATATGAACTTCACAAGCAGTTGTTCTGCCTTTGCCTGTTGAAAGAACACTTTTTCGATTGAATTTTGGCTCTTGGGGATTAACAAGTCCTGTTAGCTTGCAAATGGCTGTTGTCTTACCAATACCAACTTTCCCAATGAAGGCAAGGGAGTGATTGAGATCGCTAAGATATTTTGCCTCACGCAGTAGCGTATCACCATACAACTGAGCTTCATTTAGCTGCTGCTTCAACACCTTCGACTGAGATTTGAAAGTTTCCAGCTTTTGCAAAGAAGTCTCAGCTTTACACAGTTCTTCTCGCTGTGGATGCCAGAAAGACGGGCTATTTAAATGTATCCAACGCAGCTTCAGAAACTCGTGATAAGCCTTTGCATCATCTGTTCCAATAGCACTTAAATATCCATCAATCTCGCTTTGAGTGGGAGAGACAGTCCCTTTCTCGATACGCGAGACACGGCTTTGATCTATTTTGAGATTTCCAGCGATATCAGTCTGCGTCTTACCGGCTGCGTTTCTCAGCTCAGCTAGAGTCTGCCCCAGGTCGAACGGAAAATCATGTATGCTATGTGTCATGACGCTCTTTCCTCATATATGCTACAAGATATAAAAAATTATAGCATATATGCAAAAAAG
This sequence comes from Microcoleus pseudofavosus SVA1_A4, assembly GCF_036700565.1. Taxonomy (NCBI): domain Bacteria; kingdom Bacillati; phylum Cyanobacteriota; class Cyanophyceae; order Oscillatoriales; family Microcoleaceae; genus Microcoleus; species Microcoleus pseudofavosus. The sequence continues at coordinate 45,980 of NZ_JAUBPE010000005.1, read as the reverse complement.
TTGGGGAAAGGCAAAATTTATGCGAGTAACATTAGGATATCTGACCTTTTCTTAGATAAGGGGAACAGGGGTCTTGCAATCTCCCTACTATTTCGGTAGGCTGTAACCCAGATTTAGCAAAGTATTACGGAACTGAGATCGCTTACCTCAGAGCTTACCCGTGCCTAGCGTTATGGCAAACTGCCTTGCTGACTGAAAAAGTCATCCACTCCCAGCTTGGAAGTGGATAATGCTTCTCTAAAACTCTTGGCTGACGGTAGTTTCAGGCTTATTGGCTTTTGCCGCTTGAATGCGCACGGGTAGCCAGAAACCGGGTTTTTTAACCACAATACTTGCTTAAAACCCTCAATAAGAGTTAAAAAACCCGGTTTCTTTGTGGGCTAGGGTGTCCAGGACTATAACTTCAACCCGAAACTTCAGAACCATGAAATATACAGTTGTTATCCAATGGTCAGAAGAAGATCGATGCTTTGTCGTGTTTTTGCCTGAATTTGAGGATGTAATCCAACCAGTAACTCACGGAGATTCTTATGAAGAAGCTATCTACAATGCACGAGAGGTAATAGAGTTACTAATCGAAAGTTGCCAAGCTGAATGTAAACCATTGCCAGCAACAATGATTTATCAAGAACATCGCGACAGAAAGCGCCGTAAACTATTAGATAAGCTAATCGAAATGACTGAAGAAGCTGGTTTATACGAGGAATAGGATTAATTCACTTTTTAATATGGCTAAACTTGCTGTTGTATTTAATGATTGTCTTCTGTTTTCCATGTATTTGCTTGATATTCTGCACAATCGCCAACTGACGACGCAGCAAGCTGCGGATATCCTGAATGTATCGCGACTATTTCTTGTCAAGTTGCTAGATGAAGGAGCAATTCCTTATATCAAAGTAGGTTCCCATCGGCGGATTCGATTTAAGGATTTAATCATTTATCGAGAACAGCGAAAAGTGATGCGTCGCCAAGGACTTAAGGCATTAACTCAATTTCTTCAAGAGGAAGGATTTTACGAAGCTGGAATACACGATATAGCTCAAAATTAAGGATGATGAACCATGAAAGACTATCACATCAATATTTTTTACAGCAACCAAGATGAAGGCTACATTGCCGATATTCCTGATTTAAAATACTGTTCCGCTTTTGGCGAAACCCCAGAATCAGCTTTGCAGGAAGTACAGATTGCTAAAACAGCATGGCTGGAAGCTGCAAAAGCTGCGGGAAAACCCATTCCCGAACCAAAATATCGACCTGCAATATATCAACTTACGACTTGAAAAACGATCGCCAATAATACCAATTTACAAAAGTCTTGCTACAATCCTCAATCTTATACCAATTATTAAAAGTCAAAGCCAACCGTAGGGACACGGCAATGCCGTGTCCTACTCCCCGCGCCGGACACGGCATTGCCGTGTCCCTACAGATGTTCGCGTACTTTTAATAATTGGTATAAAATTACTGCATCCGATCGATCGTCCGATACTGCACCGCCTCCCCCACATGATTGGTTTTCAAGCTTTCATCCCCCGACAAATCAGCAATAGTTCTAGCAACCTTCAAAATTCGATCGCTAGCCCGCGCCGAAAGCCCCAACTTCCGAATCGCCATCTCCAACAAATTCCGAGAAGCATCATCCAACTGACACCATTCGTTAATGTGGCTGCTTAGCATCTGCGCGTTACACCGCAAGCCAGCTTCCGACTGAAAACGGCGAGTCGCCATCTCTCGCGCCCGCTGCACCCTCACCCGCACCGGTTCCGACTCCTCCCCCGTCGCCTGTCTGGTAATTTCCTCCGGTTTCAAACGATTAACCGCCACTTGCAAATCAATCCGATCCATCAAAGGCCCTGAAAGTTTTGCCCAATATTGCTCCCTCTTTTGCGGCGAACAAGTACACTGTTGAATCGAATCGCCGTAGTAACCGCAAGCGCAGGGATTTGTACTCGCAACTAATGTAAATTGTGCCGGAAACATCACCGATTGTCGGGTTCGAGAAATCGTCACATAACCATCTTCTAATGGTTGCCGCAAAAACTCCAAAACGTCTCTTTTGAACTCTGTTAATTCATCCAGGAAAAGTACGCCGCGATGTGCTAACGAAATTTCACCCGGACGCGGAAAACTGCCCCCGCCAACCAGAGAAGGCCCCGATGCTGAATGGTGAGGACTGCGAAAAGGTCGATCGCTCACCAGCATACCCTTATCCTTCAAGAACCCAGCCACCGAATGAATTTGAGTCACATCCAAAGCTTCATCAAAAGTCAGCGGTGGCAAAATCCCCGGCAAACGTCTCGCCAGCATAGTCTTACCGCTCCCTGGCGGCCCCACAAAAATTAAATTGTGTCCACCGGCCGCCGCAATTTCCAAAGCCCGTCTCGCGTGAATTTGCCCCTTTACATCCTTTAAATCTAAACCCGGAAACCGCGTTTTTGCTAATTCTTGTCTACCGTTTATTTCTACCGGCGAATAAGCTTGAGGATTGTTCAAAAAATCAGTAACTGCAAATATATTCTCAAAACCGTAAACAGATATTCCTTGTACTAAAGCGGCTTCTGCCGCATTGGCCGCTGGCACAATTAACCCCGAAATGCCCATTTTTTGAGCAGCAGCGGCGATCGGCAAAACCCCCGCCACAGGCCGCAAACTCCCGTCCAAAGAGAGTTCCCCCAAAAATAAATGATCTCCCAAAAGCTCAGTGCTGACCTGTTCCGATGCTGCTAAAATGCCAATGGCGATCGGCAGATCGAAACTCGGCCCTTCCTTCCGCAAATCCGCCGGAGTTAAATTAATCACAATACTCCGCATCGGAAAAGCATATCCCGAATTTTTCAGCGTAGCCTTAACCCTTTCTTTAGCTTCTTGCACCGCAGAATCCGGCAACCCCACAACCACAATTTTCGGTAGCCCCCCCGACACATCAGCCTCGACACCCACCTTTACCGCGTCAATTCCTACGATCGATGCACTCCAAACCCTAGCAAGCATTTTTCTTTATCCTTAATTTGCCTGTGCTTGATTCATCATCTATTATGATTAACAATGACTAATGAATATCGGAAGAGGTAAGAAAAACTTTTCTTGCCTCTTCCTTTTCTCTTCTTCCTTCTCTCCTGCTGCGTCTTCCCTCTTACCTCTTCCCGACATCCGTTACATCCGTTACACAATCCGTTACATCCGTTGCCGAACTTCGTTAACACCCATGACAACTCAAGAAACGCTTTTCAGCAAAATCATCCGCAAAGAGATTCCAGCAGACATCGTTTATGAGGACGACTTGGCCCTCGCGTTCAGAGATATCCATCCGCAAGCACCCGTCCACATCCTCGTCATTCCCAAACAGCCTATTGCCAAATTAGCCGATGCCGAGTCGGAAGATCATGCTCTCATGGGACACCTGCTGCTGACTGTCAAACGGGTAGCAGAACAACTCGGACTTAGCAACGGCTATCGCGTCGTCATTAATACTGGCAGCGACGGCGGGCAAACTGTAGACCACTTGCACCTTCACATTCTCGGCGGTCGGCAGATGAAGTGGCCCCCTGGCTAAAGGCTGATTTTTACGCAGGACTTACGGACTCATCCTCAGAAACCCGGTTTATTTCTATTGCCAAGCGCTTCAGAAACCGGGTTTCTTTTTCGTCAATAAACCCGGTTGATCGGTGTTGTTGAGAATGCAGCCCGATCGCACTATAAACCGCGTTTTCAGTATTCTCCATATAAAAAATTACGTTCGCCAAATCCACCGGTGATATGTAAATAAATATTAAAAATCATCTCTTCAAGACCTAATTAAGAGATATTTAAATGGAAAGGTCATCGACCTGAAAAACAATAATTTAATATAACTACTGAACAAAGCTACAGACAAGAGATTCAGCTCTTGTGGTTGCTATATTTAATCCTAGTTTTCCCGTAAAATTACTTTATAAATAACTACAAATATTTACTAAAAATCAACGTTTGTAAAGGTTTGTAAAATTTTACAAATGTCAGCACTAAGCCCTTGGCAAACTTTAGTTAGTAGTGTTACTAATAGAAGCGTGGGGCATCCCCACAATGAACCTGGAAAATTCAATTAAGCAATCATAAACCAAATGACAACAACCCTACAGCGTCGCGAAAACGCTAACGTTTGGGAACGTTACTGCGAGTGGGTAACTAGCACGGACAACCGCATTTATGTGGGTTGGTTCGGGACTCTGATGATTCCCACCTTGCTCAGCGCCACCATCTGCTACATCATCGCCTTCATCGCTGCTCCTCCTGTGGACATCGACGGCATCCGCGAACCAGTTTCAGGTTCCTTGATGTACGGCAACAACCTCATTAGTGGTGCTGTTGTTCCTTCATCAAACGCGATCGGGCTTCACTTCTATCCCATCTGGGAAGCTGCTTCCCTCGATGAGTGGTTGTACAACGGCGGCCCTTACCAGCTCGTAGTTTTCCACTTCCTCATCGGCATTTTTTGCTACATGGGCCGTCAGTGGGAACTGAGCTACCGCTTGGGAATGCGTCCTTGGATATGCGTCGCTTACTCTGCACCTGTGGCATCTGCGACCGCAGTATTCTTGATTTACCCGATCGGGCAAGGCAGCTTTTCTGACGGAATGCCCCTGGGTATCAGCGGCACATTCAACTTCATGATCGTGTTCCAAGCCGAGCACAACATCCTGATGCACCCCTTCCACATGTTGGGAGTTGCCGGTGTATTCGGCGGTGCTCTGTTCTCCGCCATGCACGGTTCTCTCGTTACTTCTAGCTTGGTTCGCGAGACAAGTGAAACCGAATCGCAAAACTACGGTTACAAATTCGGTCAAGAAGAAGAAACCTACAACATCGTTGCAGCCCACGGCTACTTCGGTCGTTTGATTTTCCAATATGCCAGCTTTAACAACAGCCGTTCTTTGCACTTCTTGTTAGGTGCATGGCCAGTTGTCGGCATCTGGTTTACCGCTTTGGGTATTTCCACGATGGCGTTCAACTTAAACGGTTTCAACTTCAACCAATCGATTATCGACTCGCAAGGTCGCGTCATCAACACTTGGGCTGATGTTATCAACCGCGCTAACTTGGGTATGGAAGTAATGCACGAGCGCAACGCTCACAACTTCCCGCTCGACTTGGCAGCCGGTGATGTCACCCCAGTAGCAATGGTTGCTCCTTCCATCAACGGCTAAATTTAGCTGTTGATTGACAAAAAGCGCTCTCTCCAAAGGAGGGCGCTTTTTGTTTTGGGAAGTATAATTTAAGATATTTCCTTGGGTTAAATCCGTTAAATCCGTTAAATCCCGCAGACTGCTCGTTGCCGCACTTCCCGATCGATCTGATATATTGATTAGGAATTATTATTTTTGGCAATTATCAAAGTGGCGATATTTAACAGGCTTAAATTTGAAAAACTAGCCGTTGAGAAATCCAAAACATTAGCCTGGGCGATCGCACTTTTCAGCGGCATTTTGATGGGATTGACAACCGCACCAGTAAATGCTTGGCTGTTCGCTTGGGTAGCATTAGCTCCCCTGTGGGTTTTGGTTGTCAGTTATCAAAAGCCAAAAATACAAGAACAAAAACAAAAATTTCTCTTTCTTCCTTCTTTCCTCAAAATCCATCCGTTACATCCGTTACAGAATCCGTTGCCGAACTTTCTTCTTCCTTCACTCTGGGGATTTGGCTATCACGGATTAGCTTTATCTTGGATTATGGGAATTCACCCGATGACTTGGTTGGGAGTTCCTTGGTGGCCGAGTTTGGCGATCGCACTTTTTTGCTGGGTCTTCATCACCCTCTGGGGAGCAGCATTAGTCGCCGTTTGGGCGTGGCTATTTGTAATTCTCAACTCCTTCAGTTTACCAGGAAAAAATTCAATTCTTATTCTTAACTCCCCCCTTTTACAAGGGGGGGCTGGGGGGGGTAAAGCTCAATTTTTAGCATTAACTCGCGTTTTAATTGGCACAGCTTTGTGGTGCGCCTTAGAAAGTATTTGGAGTATGGGTTCGCTGTGGTGGACATCTCTATCTTACACGCAAAGCCCGCACAATTTAGCAATATTGCACCTCGGTCAACTCTCCGGGCCCAGCGCAGTAACAGCCGCTATTGTAGCAGTAAATGGCTTAATCGCCGAAGCTTTTATAGAAGGAAGAAGGAAGAAGGAAGAAGGAAGAAGGAAGAATTGGATTGCTTATATTTTGCCGGCGAGTTTGTGTTTAGTTTTGCATATTGCAGGCTGGAGTTTGTACAATCGCCCCTTAATGCAAGAGGCGGGAACATCATTAAAAATAGGAATTATTCAAGGCAATATTCCTAACGAGATTAAGTTTGACTCAGGGGGTTGGCGGCGCGCTTTGGAAGGTTACACCACTGGATACAAACAGTTAGCAGACAGAAAAGTCGATGCTGTGTTAATTCCAGAGACGGCTTTGCCTTTTATCTGGACAAACGAGTATCAGCGTTCTACTCTTTCTTTTTACCAAGCTATTCTCGAACGCGGTGTGGTGGCTTGGATTGGAGGATTCGGACAGCAAGAGAATAGTATCACTAACAGCTTATTGGCGATCGACAAAACAGGAGAAATTATCGGCCGCTATGATAAACTAAAGCTAGTGCCTTTAGGCGAATATATCCCTTTTTACGAAATTTTAGGCGGGATTATTAATCGGCTTTCTCCCTTAGATGCTCGTTTAGTACCAGGAAACTCAAAACAATTATTTGATACGCCGTTTGGTCGCGCCATTGTCGGAATTTGTTACGATTCGGCGTTTGCTGAAATTTTCAGATATCAGGCGGCGAATGGAGGCGAATTTATGCTCACAGCTTCCAACAATGCCCATTACAAACCGCCGATGCTGGCTCAACATCATGCTCTAGATGTAATGCGGGCAATTGAAACGGATAGATGGGCAGTTATCGCCACTAATACGGGTTACTCTGCTTTTGTAAATCCTCGCGGCGAAACGGTTTGGAAGTCGGGAATTAATACGTATGAAGTCCGAGATACTACTATTTATCGGCGGCAAACTCGGACTTTGTACGTGCGGTGGGGAGATTGGCTGACGCCTGTATTGTTAGTATTGGCTGGGTTAATGCGGTTGATTGTTAGAAATTAATGTTAGTAAAGGGTTTGCTGGTGCGGCGGGGGCGGGTTTATTGAATCTGTCTGCACTGTCAGGATTATTGGTGAATCCACCCCTACAGTTCACTCATTGCTTAGGTGCGTCGCTCACTCAATTATCAATTTGTTTCAGTAATTTTCAATAGCGACGCACCCTACAGTTACTAACAACTAACAACTAATAACTAACAACCAATAACTAATAACCAACAACCAACAACCAACAACCAACAACTAACAACTAACAACTAACAACTAACAACTAACAACTAACAACTAACAACTAACAACTAACAACTAATCATTCTACTTATCTTTCACGTGTTCGTGAACGCTAGGAGATAAAGAAATTAAATCGTCGATATTGCACTGCATGGCAGCACAAATATTGTCCAAAGGCAAATCATTGTCATCGTGGCCGAAGGGATTTTCTATTTCAATGCCGATTTCTTCGATGCCGAACAAAGTAAAACTAATTAAAGCCACAACTGGGCCGGTTCCCCAAGTCAAATCTTTCACAATTTGAAAGGGCAGTGCCAAACAGTAAAGCAACAATAGCTGTTTCAGGTGAATCGTGTAAGCCAAAGGGATAGGCGTCTTCAAAATCCGCTCGCAGCCGCCTAATACATCAATCATAGAGTTGATCAACTCCTTCATACCAGTTAACTGATAGACATCAAGGCAATTGCGCTCGTACTGCTCGTGCAAGTAATCCTCAATCCAAAATGCAATTTCTAGCGGCGGATTGTTCATCGATTTGAGCTTTTGGTACTGCGCTGGGGACATTAACGGCTCCAGTTCTGGATTTACTGATTCTTGCCGCAAGTGCAGTTTCATCGACACTGCAAAGGCAGGTAACAGGCGCAGGGCTGACTTTTTGATAGTGATATCCTGCGGGTCTTTTTCCTCAATCGCTACCCAGATTTGGCGCGCCAAATTGCGGACGTTGTTGACTAAAGTTCCCCACAATTTCCGACCTTCCCAAAATCGCTCGTAGGCTGTATTTGTCCGAAAAACTAACAGTAAACCCAGGACAATACTCGGTACAATACTCGACAAAATTGGTAAGGAAACCGGCCACTTAAAAAAGTGCAGCAGGGAAATAAGAACTCCAAAGCCACCGCACAGCAAAACGCGGGGCAAAATTGAGAGAATGACAGACCCTCGAACCTGTAATGCAATTTTAAACCAAGACGGTCGATCGACACTCATGCAAGTCTCCTGATTAAATTAGCACTCAGCGCCCTAGCGCGGGCGGCGCAAATGCCTGGTAAACTTAGTTCTTCGGCTGCCGCCAGTCGATTGGATATTCGAGATTTTAGATTGACTCCACAAATAAATCTGGCGGGTTTGAACTTTTGTCTAAAATTTTTTGGTCTCCACGACTGCTGTCAGGGCTTGTATCCCTATTTGGGTGCGGTGAGGTATTCCGAAAAAAGCTTTCCTAGAAACAACCTTTGGATTTTAACCAAAAAACTCATCTTTAGCCTCAATCTAAAATCTAAAATCTAAAAGTGATTGACTGAGGCACTTAATTCGGTAAGATTAACTATGTATCTTTAAACCTCAGCTTCCGTGCAAGAGCTACCGACATCTGTGCCCCCGCATTTTCACCGATTGCCGAACCAACGGTGGCAAATTTATGCGCCTCAACCACAGCAAGCCGAACAGTTTGCCGCCGAAATCGGTTTGTCGCCCTTGCTGGCACAGGTGCTGATTAACCGCGGCATCGATTCTGTTAAAGAAGTGCAAGGGTTTATCGAACCGGAATCTCTGGTTTTGCCCGCGCCAATGGATGAGTTTCCAGATTTGGCTGCGAGTGTCAAATTGTTGCGGGAGGCGATTTCGGGAGGGCAAAAAATTGCGATTTGCGGCGATTACGATGCTGACGGGATGACGAGCACGGCTTTGTTGCTGCGAGCTTTCAGGACTCTGGGGGCGAATGTGGATTATGCTATTCCGAGCCGGATGCGGGAAGGTTACGGGATTAACGATCGCATTGTAGAAGAATTTCACTCGGAAGGTGTCGCTCTCATTCTCACGGTTGACAACGGAATTGCAGCCTACGGCCCGGTTGCCAGAGCGCGAGAACTCGGTGTCAAAGTTATTATTACAGACCACCACGACTTGCCGCCAAAACTGCCGCCTGCCGATGCTATTCTCAACCCGAAATTAATTGCGGAATCTTCGCCTTATCGCGGTTTGGCTGGCGTAGGCGTTGCTTATGTTTTGGCTATTACCTTGGCTCAGGACATGAAAAAAGTGGGCGGGTTGGTGAATCCGCTGCTGGAGTTATTTACGTTGGGAACTATTGCGGATTTAGCGCCTTTGACAGGAGTTAATCGGCGCTGGGTGAAGCGTGGTTTGCGGCTGTTGCCTCACTCGCAATTGGCGGGTATTCAGGCTTTGATTCACGTGGCGGGAGTGCAGCCGGGAAGTGCGGAAAGTCCCTCAATTCTCAACTCAAAAACTCAAACTCAAAATTCGTTAAAGCCTGAAGATATTGGTTTTCGGCTTGGGCCCCGGATCAATGCCGTGGGGCGGCTGGCTGACCCTCAAATTGTGATAGAGTTGCTAACCGCGGACGATCGCGAATTGGCACTCAAAAACGCGATGCAGTGCGAACAAATCAATCAGCGCAGGCAGGAGTTGTGCCAGGAAATTGAGCGGGAAGCCATCGCCTGGTGCGAGAAAAGTGCGATCGATTTGCAGCAAGAACGGGTTTTAGTTGTCGTGCAGCCCGGTTGGCACCACGGGGTGATCGGGATTGTGGCTTCTCGGTTGGTGGAACGCTACGGCGTACCCGTGTTTATCGGTACTTTTGAGGATGAGGCGGGCGACGGCGCGACGGCGCATAAAATTGTGCGGGGTTCGGCGAGGGGAATTCCTGAGTTTAATGTATTTGACGGGCTGAATTTTTGCGCGGATTTATTAACTAAATTTGGCGGACACAAAGCGGCGGGCGGTTTTTCTATGCCGGCTGACAATCTCGAACAATTCCGCAATCAACTGTCAATTTTTGCCAATCAATGTTTGCAGCCGGAACACTTAAAACCGCTGGTTTCAGTAGACGTGCGAGCGGATTTGGGTGAGATTAATCTCGACCTTTACCGACAAATTGATGCTCTGGAACCTTGCGGAATTGAAAATAAGGCTCCTGTATTTTGGACGCCTAATGTTTGCATAACTGAACAAAAAATTGTTGGTAAAGGAGGTCACGTTAAACTAACTGCAACTCAAGATGGAAATGTATCGGCTAGTGTGAAGGCGATTGCTTGGCGTTGGGGGGAATATTTTCCTTTGCCTCGGCGGGTTGATATTGCTTACCGATTGCGGGAAAATAGTTTTAATGGCAAGACATCGGTTGAGTTAGAGTTGTTGGGCGTTCGGTTGCCCGCAAGTGCTGCTAGTTCGAGGCCGCCAGTGTTTGGAAAAGTGGAGTTTGATTACTGCGATCGCGCTTATTCTTGCAGTTTGTCTCCCGCAGGGTCGATCGAGGAATTGAGAATCCGCAACTCTCAAGGGCAAGTTCTGGCTGTTGCACCCGGACAAAACATCGGTTTGTTAGGCAACTCCCGCAAAGATGCTAGAGAAGTCGATGTATCTCTACCTTTTTTTGAGAATTTGATTCAAACTGCTAAACACGCCCTCGGTATTTGATAACGGTATTTGATAAGAAAGCTGGTGCAGCAGGGAAAATTAGGGAAAATTGGCGATCGAGCGCTGTGAATTTTGAATAATTTAAAACTCCAAACTCCAAACTCTCGATCGCCGCTTAGCGTGCTATGATTACAAGTCGCCGCCACGAGCGGCCAGCAGAAAAATCACGACCGGGCCCGAAAGCACGACTGCTGCGAGTAAAGCTACCTGAACAATGAGTTGGAAGTTTACACCGCCCAGGCCGCTAAAAAGATCCGTTATAAAGTCCATGTGTCCTCCTGACTGTAGTGATTAAGTCTAGATTGTTGAATTAGAAAATCCGCTTCTGATTTTACCGGGCGATCGACCCTATTTTTTAAGGAAGTTTACAAAATTCAACAAAAGTTAAAGAACGATCGACCTCCCCGTGACAGGGAACCGGGGACTTGATGCCCCTTCCCGGAGAGTGTTGCGAATCAAAAATCAAAAATCAAAAATCGAACAAATTATGGCGAATTGGCGTTGCGTAAAGCAGTGCGGTGCTTGTTGTTACCTAGAACCAACAGAACGGCCTGACCTAGACGAGTATTTATCACCAGAGGAATTAGCGCTCTACTTGAGCTTAGTCGGAGATGACGGTTGGTGTATCAATTTTGACAAATCGACGCGAGAATGCGGAATTTATGCCGATCGACCGCGCTTTTGTCGGGTAGACTCAGAGGTGTTTGAGGAAATGTACGGCATTGAGCCGGCCGAGTTGAACGATTTCGCGATCGACTGCTGCATAGAGCACATTGAAGACCTGTATGGCGATCGCTCCTTGGAAATGATCCGTTTTAACCGAGAAGTCGGCATTTTCGCTCATCCTGACCACGAATTGAGTAATTAAACCCAAGTAATCAAACAAGCAGCCGCAAGAACAAAAGTCCTGTTGTGTCATTGCTCGCGAGGAGCGAAGCAATCGCCGAGTCTATTGTCGATCGTTATGTGTAATATCAATTCCGGCTGCACCGGAATGATATAGAGGACGCCGCGAGTGCCACTCGTCCCTACGCCAGATTAATTGTAGGGACGAGTGGCACTCGCGGCGTCCCGATCTCCGGCCAATTACTCCTTAAAAAACAAATGAAATTCGTGCAGATACTAGGTGCTGCAATATGTTGAGCGCGATCGCACTCAACATATTGCTGCTTTGAATTGCAGTAGAATGCGAACTAGCACAATCGGAAATACCGCAATACTTAAGCAGCATGGGGTTAATCTCCTGATTTGTCGAAATCTAACGCTGCACCTGATGTATCAACGTTGTCCTGAACGCTCTCAAACCTCCAGGACAGTTTGCCAGTTAAGTTAGTCAGTTAAGCGATGCCCTCAAAAAAACGAGAATTAAGCTTGAGATATTACCCAAAAAAGCTTGTAGACTAGAGGAAAACTGAAGTTTTCACTAGCAATTTATGAGGGCTAAAGTCCTCGCTACGCAACTGTGAAAAGTAATTAAAATCCCTGAACCGAGATCATATTACTTTGAACGTCAGCCACTCTTGTCTGTGCCACAAAGCCTACTATGTCACCGGAATTCCTAACTTTGATTAGAGTGCCTTGACTTTGTACTGGTGGAAAATTTAATGCACTTGGCGGGACAAATTGTTTAAAAGCTTCTGGTGTCTCAAACCCAAGCAAGACTGTCACGTTTGTCACGTATTGCAAGTCTAAATCGCTAGGAGTCAAACCGCCTGCCAATCCAATTCTATCGGCACCAGGTCTGAAAAATACAATAACATCGGCATTATTGAAATCTGTAACTCCGGGTTCTGATTGGAGGACGTACAAGTTGCTGCCCCCGATTTTGATGGAACTATTATTGTCATCCAAACCTGCTAAAAAGTCGCGACCAAAACCTCCCACCAGAGTGTCATTTCCGTTACCGCTGAATAAGACATCATTGCCTCTCCCCCCCAAGAGAATATCGTCTCCTGCACCACCAATAAGCCAATCTGCATCTTGACCGGCGCTGAGAAAGTCATTTCCCTGAAATCCAGCCAGCAAGTCTTTATTTTTACCTCCGAATAAAGAATCGTTGCCCAAATCCCCGTTGATAATATCTTCCCCGTCATTGCCATAAACCAAATCATTAACTGTTGATCCGATGACTTGATCGTCACCTCCGAGCATCCAAATTCCCAAAGGAAAATTAGTTGTATCTGCGATCGACAAAGTAACAACTTCGGATGTATTGTTGCCAATTAATCGCCGAGGTTCTAACGGATCAGGTTGTAAAGCCATAACAAAATCCCCGTAAAATCGTTTGATTAATATTAGGAAATACCGCAATACTTAAGCAGCATGAGTTTAATTTCCTAATTTGTTGAAATCTAACGCTGTATCTGATGTACCAACGTTATCCTGACCGATCTAAAACGTCCAGGACAGTTTGCCACTTAAGTTGGTCAGTTAAGCGATGCTCTAAAAATAACTGAGGATAAAGCTGAAAAGCTTTGCTCGATAAAGCTTTTAGATTTTATACAAAGAGATATACTCAGCAATTCGGTCAGTTATGCTGCGGGAGTGACAAAAATATATAGCCTTTTGAGTTGCTCCCGAAATTGCCAACTTAAAGATCGGTATGTTTTCCTCGGACTGGGCTAAGTGTTCCTAGATATTTGCCACTTCTAACCAATTGTCCCAAGCTGTTTCAAAGCACTTACTACGGCTTCCGCACGAGTTTGTACTTGCAGTTTTGAGTAGATGTGTTCTAAATACTTCCTGACAGTGCCGATGCTAAGGCTCAGTGTGGCGGCAATTTCTGGATTAGTCTTACCTTGCGTCACCTCAAATAACACTTCTGCTTCACGTTTTGTTAATCTTAGTAATTCTAAAGATACGGGTGATAGAGTCAAAAAATGCTGTTCTTCAATCAACAATAGATATTGCTCCCGTGGTTGTTCAGTCACAAAATGCACGACTAATTGTTTTCCTTCCTGCTCTAATTTCAGTGGTAAATGGGGTGGAGGAATGTTATCACTTCGTCTTAAAAGCGACAACTGGTATTTCACCCATCGCTGTAAATTTTCTGGTAAGCATCGTGTTGAGCATTTGTCTTGAAAATACTGGTTGAGCAACTGGCAAGCTCGTTTGCTCATGAATTGAACTTGCCCATCTCCGTCGATCGCAATAATTGCCAATGCCTCTAGAGTATTGCGCTGTTGCAACCAGTCTTGTTGTATATTGGCAAACTGATTCATGTTTTGCTTTGCTTGCAACAGATGAGGGTGCAATAAGTTGAATAAGAAGCGATCGCGCTCAGTAAAAATCTCGTCTCCCATCAGCGTGATGGCAATAATATCATCTTGTCCAGAGCAAAGCTTGCTAGCGGAGGTATTTGACAGAGAAATGGGTAATGAAACTGCGATCAGATCCCTGATTCCTCTAGGCTGCATCATCTTTCCATACAATCCTTCCAAACGATGCAGTTGCTGCTCATTTAAGAAGTCGGAAACCTTATGCGCTCGATGGTCACGAGTTCGTAGATAATTGCCAACTAGAGGATTCTCATAAAAATGTTGATGAGCAATTTTTTCAAAATTCGCTGTATCAAGGGGATCAAACCCAGGGGCAGGTTGATAGTCGATCGTGGTAGCCTTGTGGTTTCCGAAGGAGAGTGTGGTGTAGGTGTAATCTACTGCGGGAATAACCTTAGAGATAATTGAAAGAAGATGGGATGAGAAATCCTCAAAGCTACAAGTTTTGTAGAGTTCCTGTAGGCATTCAGAAAAGTTTTGAAAATCATTATGAGTTAAGTGTTGCATTTTTTACTTAAGTAGATGAGTGGGAAAATACATAAGTATGTCCGCAGCGAGTGAAACGAAGCATAAGCCCTTCGGGCAGGCACGCGCCTTCGCAAAGGTTCTGGCAGGTTTGCATTCGGTTACACAACAAGGTTTATTTGTGCCTACCTACTTATACAAAGATGAATTAATACGGTGTGGTTAGAGAAGAAGCGTTATTTACGTTGGTTGTGTGTCTGTTTCTTAACAATTGACTACGGCAAATGACGGGTTGAATCTCAATTTAGCATATGACAAACTTGGAATAAGACGAGTACGCGGTAATGGCGCTATTACTTGTGCTGAGATAGGTGCGGCGATCGCCATAATCCTTAAGAAAAAAGGAGCAGCTTACATTTAAGTCCGATCGCACCACTTAATTTTTCAATTAGACTCATCCAATTAGCTCGATCGATCGTTTGACAAATGACAGGAAGTTTGCTCGATGCTCAAAAAAAGTTGTGACATCAGGATTGGAACTCATGCTGCAAGAGGCATCGGGCATTTTTGTAGAGAAAGATAAGATATGACTAAACTGCCTAAAAAGCGCAAGCGCCGAGGCGTGATTCTTTCAGATTGGGGTTTGCAGCGTTTCCAGGATACCCAAGAGCAATTAGCCATTGCTGAAAATGGCGGATCTGCTTACACCTTAGAGCGATTAAGCAATTTGACAGGGCTAAGTGCTCGATCGATTGGACGGTTGCGAAGTTGCAAAGCCGCTGTCGATCGCCAAACCCTAGAGGATCTATTTAGCGCCTTTAACCTAACGCTAACCGAACAAGACTATATTCAGCCAGAACCCGAAGCCCCACAGTGGCAGCCGGTGAAGTCGATCGCCCAAAATTGGGGAGAAGCCGTAGATGTTTCCCGCTTTTACGGGCGTACCGCAGAACTTACCACCCTCACCCAATGGATTCTACAAGATAATTGTCGGTTGGTGGGTATTTTTGGGATTGGCGGCAATGGCAAAACGGCTTTATCTGTCAAACTGGCCCAACAGCTACAAAACCAATTTACCTACGTCATTTGGCGAAGTCTCCGCAATGCCCCGCCGCCGGAAATTTTCTTAGCAGAATTAGTCTCATTCCTCTCAGGACAACAGGATACAAAAGCAGAAATTAGCAGCTTGATTCAGTGTCTGCGGAATCATCGCTGTTTGCTCGCGATCGATAATACCGAAAGCCTGTCAAAACCTGGGGATCAGAGCGGACAATATCGTCCCGGTTATGAAGCTTACGGAGAAATGCTGCGAGTGGTGGCCGAGACTCCCCATCAAAGCTGTTTGGTGTTAACCAGCCGGGAAAAATGCCATCAATTCGCTCAATTGGAAGCGGGCGACTTGGCAGTACAGAGCTTGTCCCTGGGCGGTTCTCCAGAAGCCTCCGAAGCATTGATTAAGATGACGGGATTAACTGGATCGGACAGTCACAAACACCAGTTGTGCGATCGCTATCGATGCAATCCCCTGGCATTAAAAATCGTTGCCGCCACCATTCTAGATTTGTTCAGCGGCAATATTGCTCTTTTCCTAGAAAAAAACGTTACTGTATTTGGTGATGTTTCAGATTTGATTCAACAACAATGCAGTCGTCTTTCAATCTTAGAGAATCAAGTAATGTGCTGGTTGGCGATCGATCGCGAATGGGTTTCCTTTGCCGAACTTCGAGAAGATTTGAATGCTGGCGTATCCCAAACGCAGTTGATGGAAGCCCTGCAAAATTTGAAATGGCGATCGTTGATTGAAACTAACGCCGGGAAGTTTACATTACAACCTGTGGTGATGGAATATGTCACGCAGACGCTGATCGATCGCATTTGTGATGAAATTGTCGATCGCTCATCGCCGACTCCCTTGTCAAATTCTTCTCTATTGCAAACCCATGCCTTAATCAAAGCACAGGACAAAGACTACATTCGCGACAGCCAAATTCGCGTGATTCTGACACCACTAATCGCCCGATTGCTGAGTCAATTGGGTTCTCAAAAAGACATCGTATATCAACTAAATCAAATTCTAGATAGCCTGCAAACCGAGTGTCCGAATCAGGCTGGATATGCCGGTGGCAATATTATCAATCTATTACGCCACCTTCAGATTGACCTGACTGACCGCGACTTTTCCTATCTCAGTATTTGGCAGGCCGATTTTCAAGATGCAAATCTGCATCGGGTCAATTTCACCCATTCTGACCTGTCCAAATCGCGGTTTACCCAACCGTTCGGCAGTATTTTAAGGGTTGCCTTTAGCCCCGACAGCCAACTGCTAGCAACTGGAGATAGCAATAATCTGGTGGCCCTATGGCAAGTTTCTAACGGACAATCCAGAGGGATGTTTAGAGAACATCACGGTTGGGTTTGGGCGCTGGCTTGGAGTCTCATTCCCTTGCCTCTTAACGGGGGAAACGAAGAGGGGTATATCCTCGCCAGCGGCGGTGCCGATCGAACTATCAGACTGTGGAGTATGGAATCTGAAAGTTGTTTGGGAATCTTACAAGGACATCAGGCTGCCGTGAGAACCGTGGCATGGCAGCCGAAGGGATACCTCCTTGCTAGTGGGGACGATCGCGAGATTCGACTGTGGGATACTCGTACCCAAATATGTTTGAATATCTTTCAGGGTCACGGCAGTTGGATCACCTCTGTTGCTTGGAGTCCCGACGGTCAAATCCTCGCCAGTGCTTCCTTAGATCGAACAATTAGACTCTGGGATATCCAAAGCGGTGAGTGCCTCAACATTTTATTGGGACATACCGATCGAATTTGGTCGATCGCCTGGAGTCCCAACGGAGAACTTCTCGCCACAGGTAGTGAAGATCGAACCGTGAAGATTTGGGATGCCGACAGCGGTAAATGTCTCAAAACCTTGCAAAGAAACGATCGGGCAGTATTTTCCCTCGCCTGGAGTCCCGATAGCAGAATGCTTGTCAGCGCCAGTGGAGGCCAGAACATCGCGATCTGGGATCTAGAAAGCAGTCAATGCTTGCAAACCTTACAGGGAGACAGCAATTCGATTTGGAACGTGACTGTAGCTTGGAGCCCAGATGGGAAAACGATCGCCAGTGGTTCCCACGATCAAACCGTGCGACTGTGGGAGGTCGATCGACTGCGATCGAGTCAGTGCCGAAGTTTCAAAACATTGCAGGGATACAGCAATTCTATGTTTGCGGCGGTTTGGAGTCCCGATGGCACGATCCTTGCCAGCAGCAGTGCCGATCGTCTGGTTCGGTTGTGGAATCCTCACACAGGTCAATGTTTGAAAACATTAAAGGGTCACACCAATTGGATTTGGGGTTTAGCCTGGAGTCCCGATGGCACCACCCTTGCTAGCGGATCGGATGACTGCACGGTTCGACTCTGGGATGCCAGCACCGGCGAATGTTTGGCAACCCTCGAAGGACACGCAGCCTGGGTTAGGGCTGTCGCTTGGAGTCCCGACAGTCAAATTCTTGCCAGCGCGGCGCAGGGCCTGAATATTCAGTTGTGGGATGTTAAGCACCGGAAATGCCTTAACATCTTGCAGGGAAATGACAATTGGGTTGGCAGTTTAGCCTGGAGTCCCCAGGGCCAAATCCTTGCTAGCGGTTCCCACGATGGAAATCTGCGACTCTGGGATAGCAGCACCGGTCAATGCCTGGAAGTCTTGCAGGGACATGAAAGTTCCATTAGATATGTAGCTTGGAACCCGGATGGCCAAACCCTTGCCAGTGCTTCCGAGGATCTCACCATCCGACTCTGGGATAGCTGTACTGGCAAGTGTCTGAAAATTTTGCCGGGACACAGCGATATGGTAAAAGCAGCAGTCTGGAGTCCTGACGGTCAAATAATTGCTAGTTGTTCGCACGATCGCACAATTCGACTTTGGGATTCTGCCACGGGAGAATGCTTGAAGATTCTGGAGGGACATACAAGTCAAGTTTGGTCGATTTCTTGGCGTCCCCTTGGTGGGGATTTCTCACAAAATCGCGACTTTGTTTTGGCAAGCAGCAGTGCCGACGAAACGATTAAGCTTTGGGATATCAACACAGGAGAATGCGTGAAAACCCTGAGAGCCGATCGCCCCTATGAATGTATGAATATTACCGGAGTCACGGGGATTGCGGAAGCTCAGAAAGCAACGTTGGGGGTGTTGGGTGCGATCGAAAATTAGTCGGAAATTAGCCTGAACACGGCTTGATTTTTCGCAGGCAAAGCCTGCGAAAAAATCAAGTCGATATATAGCGGTTCTTGGATAGATGAGGTACACAATTCAACTTCAAAAGCTTGACAACACAGGGTTTCGGCGTACTCCATCTTTCTGAGAAAGGCTATACAACTCCTAGCAAGGACAAGGAGTCCTAAACAACCAGGATGATATCTCGACTGGGAACAAATCCACTACCAACCTGCAACTGTGCAACCGGAATAGTAAAGAAGTTCAACGCGCCAGTGCTCTGGTTGTAATTAAATCCCTCAGTTGAGGATATTCCACCATATCCACTCTTGGAGATGTTGATTTTATCAACCTCCCAGGGGTGAAAGTCTCTGATTTCATCAACGCCGTCATAGGGCGAGTAAGAAATGAACATATCTGCTCCAGTACCCCCTATAAGCGTGTCGTTCCCAGGCTCACCACCAAGCCGATCGTTGCCAGGACCACCGTCGAGGTAGTCATTGCCAAAGGAGCCAGCCAATTCGTCGTTGCCATATCCACCGTAAAGGGTGTCGTTGCCATACCAGCCATCTAAAGTATCGTTGCCCCCCTCACCGTTGAGTATATCGGCAGAATCATTGCCAGGTCGCCACCAAATGTCACCACCATTGAGGTAATCATCACCTTCGCCCCCGAAGAGGCTATCCATGCCATCTTGGCCATAGATTTGGTCATTATTCTCATTACCTAAGAGGGTGTCATTGCCGGAGTATCCGTACAAGGTATCATTCCCAGAACCCCCATAACCCTTATCGTTGCCCCCCCAGCCAAATATCAGGTCGTTGCCCGCTTCGCCAGAGATAGTATCATTTTGGCCACCACCTTCCAAAGTGTCGTTATAGATTGAACCTCTAATATCAGTCATCGAAGTTTCTCCTTAATTTTGAAGTTTGTTTCCTGGTTTTCTCTAGTTCTCAAAGTTAAGAACCTAGATATTTAAGCAGCATGGGATTAATTTCCTAATTGGTTTAAATCTAACGCTGCACCTGATATATCAACTTTGTCCTGACTGAC
This sequence comes from Microcoleus pseudofavosus SVA1_A4, assembly GCF_036700565.1. Lineage (NCBI taxonomy): Bacteria > Bacillati > Cyanobacteriota > Cyanophyceae > Oscillatoriales > Microcoleaceae > Microcoleus > Microcoleus pseudofavosus. The sequence continues at coordinate 26,197 of NZ_JAUBPE010000005.1, read as the reverse complement.
AGCAAACGTCCAGGACAGTTAGACAGTTAAGTTAGCCACTTATGTGATACTTCATAAATAACCGAGGGATTAAGTTTGGAAGCTTTGCCAGAAAAAGCTTTTAGATTCTTCACCAAGGGTTATATTCAGTGATTCGGTCACTTATGCTGTCATTTAAAAACACAAAAGAGTACCCATTAGGTACTCTCTGAGTTGCATCCGCAATTTCTAACTTAAAGAGTGGTGTGTTTCCCTTCAGTTGTGTACAATTAAATACCGCCGTCAGATTAAGCGAGTTCGGGTAGTTCGTCGTGCTGGCGGCTACACGGAATCTCGTCAGAAATCGAAAACTGGCTAAGTCGATATCTGATGCTGGATCGTCGGCTTTCCCGAACTGGTTAGAATATTTTGGTAAGGTGTTTGGCGTGGTGACGGTTCGAGCGACTGATTGGCAGTACGATCGACTGACTCTTTGAGGATACAAGGGGCGGATTTAGTTAGAATCTAGAATCGGAGCGGGTATACCGCTGCAAAATCTGCCCTCTCGTCTCGTTAAAATGAAATAATCAAGGAAATATCGCGCAGTTGAGTTGAGCCATGAGCAATCGAGAGGGTTTTACAGGGGGATTTATTGCGGGAGCTGCTGTTGGCGGCTTGGTGGGTGCAGTTTTGGGCGCGGTGCTGTCGCGGCGCGCTGCTGAAGCTTTGCTGAGCGAACCTTCAGACGCAAAAACCAGAAAAATCCGCCAGAGGAAAGCCAGCCAACTCGAAGCCGAAGGGATGGAAGTAGCAAGGCTGAGTTTAGAAGATAAAATTGCCCAGCTAAATCAGGCAATAGATGACGTGCGGCTGCAACTCGGCGACGTAAACGGGAACGCGCAAGCGCCGGGCAGCGAGGGTTCGATCGCCCCTGACTCTTAAATCAATTTAAAATTTTAGATTAAGCCCAGGCGCATCTAAATTTTACAGTCAAGGCGCGATGAAATTATTGTGGGGTGTCCCGCCCGCCCAAAAATACAATCTAGATGCCCAACAGCTTAGTCTGGCATATCGATCCCGGCTACTCACATCTTGTACCATTCTCGCTCGCGCAGGCTTCCCTTGCCTGTTCCACCAAGAGTGAATTTTCTTGTGGGGCGGGCAGGAGAACCGCCCGCAAACAGCCTGATGCTCCCACTCTCCCCCTCTCCCCCACCTATGCTAAACTTAAACTTAAAGCGTCTGTAAACTTTACTCAAACTTCAACCAGAATATATGAGTTATTCCATAGGCCTTTTGGCAACCACGCTGTCCACATTTCTGCAAATCTATGTAGTCCTAATGATTTTTAGGGTGCTGTTAAGCTGGTTCCCCAATATCAATTGGTACGACCCCCCGTTTTCGATTTTGAGTCAGTTAACAGACCCTTACCTGAATCTATTCCGATCGATTATTCCCCCCTTGGGAGGGATTGACTTTTCACCGCTGATTGCATTTTTTGTACTTCAGTTCGGCTCAGAATTCTTGATCGGTCTTTTGGGCAACTTGCAAACAGCTTTTTAGTTAGAAAAGCTTAAGTTTTTAAGCCTCTAGCCTAAATTGTTTCGCAGACATAGCTGCCGGCAACTAAATTTTAGATTTGAGATTTTTAGATGAACTCCCCGGTTGAAAAGCTGGGGAGTTCATCGTATATTACAGTTGATATCAATTCCGGTGGCATCGGAATTATATAGTGCGAGCGTCCCCGCTCGCGACTTGGATCGCGAGCGGGGACGCTCGCACTGACATCATGCAAATATATTATTCCAATGCAACCGGAAACGATATGACAAATTGACAGCCACTCAACAATCTAAAATCTACAACAATCGGAAATAGAAAACTGCAGATCGGTTTCACGGGCAGCCAACCCAAAATCTCAAATCAGCAATCTAAAATCTCAAATATTTTCGTTAACGGCGAACCACGCCAGTAAAACCTGTAGCTTTAAATTGCTTGAGCTTCAAAGGTGTTCGTTGATTGGCGGAAACCGAAATTCTGAGCTGAAAATCGCTAACTCCGGGAGGAACTTCTTCTATAGAACCCAAGCGAGTCCGGTTTTGCATCACCGGATTGTCGTCCGCATCATAAATGCGGCCGAAAATATCGGCATTGACAACTGGTTTGCCGCTGGTATTTTCAGCTTTCCCAGTAATCAAAAAGCAGTTAGCTTCCATAGAACTGCCGCTGGTGACTGTTCCTTCTGCCATTTCTGCCGGACATTCGTGATAAGAAAGGTCGGAAAGTTTAATCTGCGTCAGAGCCCAAGCAGGTGGAGTGAATACCAAACTAAAAATTCCAATTAGGCAAGTAGCACAAAAAAGGCTGATAGCTCGAAATTTCATAAATGGCAGCGCAAGTATATTTTAATCCTCAGCTTAGCGCGAATTCAGGCTGAAATTCCTAGTTATACGAATTCTGAAAACTACAGCTACTTTTTTAAGCAATGGCATTAATCTAGCCCTAAATGCTGCCGCAAGGCTTGGCGCATTACATCGACGGGGACGGATTCTTTGTCGAGCCAAATTTTTAAGGCGGCTGCTCCTTGTTGAACTAGCATTTCGAGTCCGTCAATAGCTCGCGCTCCCCGAAGCTGCGCATCTTTGAGAAACTGGGTAGGATTAGGGGTGTAAATTAAATCGTAGACGATCGCACCTGCTGAAATTCGATCGATCGCACCATTCGCAACCGGCGACTTTTCCCCCTGCGGATACATTCCCACAGGCGTCGTGTTCACCAGCAAATCTGCCTGCGAGATTAACATTGACAAATTATCCCAAGTATGCACCTGCAAATTCTGCACGGGCATCGGAGAATTGACCCAACTCTGCTGAAATTCCGCTAAATTTTGTTCGCTGCGGCCGACAACGTGAATCTCTGCACATCCCAATTGAGCGCATCCAGCCACAACAGCTCTCGCCGCCCCGCCATTCCCCAAAATTACCGCTACTTTCTGACTCCAATCGGAACCCCCCCTAGCCCCCCCTTGGTAAGGGGGGGGACAGGATTCAACAGCCCCTGTTTCGTAAGGAGGCGAATTAGATTCAACAGCCGTATTGCCCCTTTCTAAGGCAGAAATCGCGTCTTTAGCCCCCCCTTGGTAAGGGGGGGTTGGGGGGGTTTGCAGCGGTGCGAGAAAGCCTTCAACGTCAGTATTGGTGCCGCACCAACCTTTGTCAGTCAGGTATACGGTATTGACTGCGCCGATCGATCGGGCGATCGGGGAAACGGACGACAGCAGCGGCAAGATTGCTTGTTTGTGGGGAATCGTGATGCTAAATCCCCGAACGCCGATCGCCGCAAATCCTGCAAGAGCAGCTTTTAAATCCCCAGGTTTTACCGGAAACGGCAAATAAACAAAATCGACTCCCAAGTGGGAAATAGCAGCATTGTGCATCGCCGGCGACAGAGAATGTTCGACGGGATGACCAATTACTCCCAACAGTTTAGTAGTGCCTTTAATCATTTTTGTTAGTTGAGTGTTGAGTGTTGACTGTTAACGGTTGACTGTCGATCGGGCAATGCTGTTGACAGTTGACAGTTGACTGTTGACTGTTGACTTTTGTTAGTTTTCATAGCACATCCTGCTACAATAACGCCCTTATTCTTGAGTCCGCTAGAAGTGAACTTCGTTTGACCCAAGAGCGATTTCAACCATCAACTGTCAACTGTCAACCGTCAACCGTCAACCGTCAACTGTCAACCGTCAACTGCCAACTGTTTCCCGAAACTCCTTGGCGTCAGCCAAAATCGGATTGACATCAAACCAGTAATCCTCGCCGTAACGGTATTCAAACACCCAGAGACTGCGCAGCAAGATTTGGTATTTAGTTTCCCCACTCACAGTTTTGGTAGCGGATACTTGGCGCAGCAATTTCCACTCATCCGGTTCGATCGCCAAAGTAAGCTGGTGGCGGCGCTGGACGATCACATTTTCCAAGGTTTCCCGCGACAGAGGAGGGTCTTGTTTTTGCAGACAGCTATACAGCAGTTGCAACAAATTGCGGACATGACCGCCGCTGACTCGACACAGGCGATCGAGAGTTTCGGCAGAGTCGAAAACTTTGCCAACCAAAGCATAGCGCTGCTTCGGCTGCACCGTCGGAAAAGCCCGCGCCAGAACCATCTGCCGCAGCAATTCCACACCCTCAGAGCACTCAGAACCGTCGCTCAACTGCACCGGCACCATCGGCAAAACCTTCGGATCTACCCCAAAGCGATTGGTCAACTGGCCCAAATCGTTAGAGAAAATCAGCACCAAAGGAATTGTATACACGACGTGGCAATTTAGTCTTGCCAACTGCTCGCCGCGATCGACAAACAGGTATTCCGGCTGAAGCCGCCCCGTCGGTTTCGCGCACAGGTGTATGCGATCGAGATTGTCGATAATTACCACAAGTCCCTGTTTTCCCTGGCGTTTTAGTTCTTTGTTAGCCGGTTCTAGCAACTCCTTATTGAGCGCATCTAAAATTACATTAGTTCGCGGCTCCAAATATTGCCTCAACTCCGATCGCAGATTCGGAGCATCTTTCGCTTTAGCAGTAATTTTGCCAATTCCCAACGCCAGAGAAAATTCTCCCTCCGTGCTGGCATTTATTTCCCCCAAACCGGGGACATTAGCTTCAGCGCTCAAGTCTATTTGAGTCTGAAAAACATCAGCAACCCCTTTCAGCAAAGCTTTAAAACCCGTAGGTTGCAGCTTGATTTTCATTTTCTCGATGCTTTCGCTCACCTGACGAGCAACGCTCAACAAAATGTCAGTGATATCGACATCTGCCATGTCTAAGTCTTTACTCGACTCAAAGTAAACAACATGAAATCCTTGCTGCTGCAATTGAGCTTGCAGCCGCAGCAATTCTGTTGATTTACCAGAGCCGATGTGACCGGTGAATAATTGACAGGTGGGCTCGTCAGGGGACAGGCGGCTGATGGTGCGCTCCAATTGTTCTACAGTTGTGCCGCCCCGCACTGAAGAAAAATCGATATAGTATTGTCGGTCTTCTGAATTTGCTACTGCTAGCGTGTAGCTGGGATTGCAAGCTTTATAAAATTTCTGTAAATTTAGTTCCATACCCTGTTCGCTCAAAACTACATTATGCCCTAATAGCTTATTCGTTTCGCTATGGTAATAATCAGCACAACTTATCAACTTATTTTGATGTTTTCTGGGACGATCAATATCTCGATCCGTCCCTAAACCAGCACTCCGAAATTATACTTAATTTTTGCGTACTGGGAATCAATAGAATCAACTAATACCCATAACTAAGTAATTTATCTGCGTACAGCGAGCGCGACTTTATTGACATCAAAGACGAAAATTTGGCAGTAATGTTCTCGGATCGAAGTGGCTATTCGAGTACGGTTAACCGAAGAAACAAAAACAGGTAGTAATATCGTTTCCGGTTGGATCGGAATTATATATTTGGATAGTAAGTGCGAACGTCCATAGCGAACGACAGGGATCGCGAGCGAGACGCTCGCACTACTGTATGATTCCGATTTAACCGGATTTGATATAATTAGGTATCCAGAAACCCGGTTTTTTTAATAATACCTTCGCCATTTTCACAGTAGGTTAGGCCCTTTTAAAGCGAAACCCAACCTACTTTCTTAGAGCATTTTTACTTAGTTCGGCCCGAAGGTGTTGTTTAAGAAACCGGGTTTCTCGGTGTGATATTTTTTTTGTTCTACTTATTTTTGATCGATTCTACCATTTTGTGACCGACACTTGCTGCCGAAGCGGGGTTTTGGCCTGTGACGAGCCTCTCGCTGACGACAACATGAGCCTGAAAATTAGCAACTTTAGTAAAATTAGTCCCGCGTTCAATTAACTTCGACTCCAGTAAAAACGGAACTATGTCAGTCAATCCCACAGCGGCTTCCTCTTCATTAGTAAAAGCAGCCACAGTCTTATTTGCAACCAGGTACTCACCACCAGACAACTTAATATTGACTAACGCGGCCGGCCCGTGACAGACAGCACCCACAATCCCGCCTGCTTCGTAAATAGCAGCAGCAATCCCAGCAAGTTCCTGGTTATCAGCAAAATCCCACATCGCCCCGTGTCCCCAGCGTAGAAAATAGCGCCATATTCTGCGGGGTCAATTTGTGCGGGATTGAGAGTATTTTCCACTCGCGCAACCTGTTGCGAATCGTCTAAAAAAGCCTTATTTATTCGTGTAAGTATAAATTTATTTATAGCAAATGCCAATGCTCGACAAGTAATCCGTGTATCCGTGTCAAAATCACTGTTGTGCTTTGCTGATGATTAGCTTTGAGTGGTATTGCAGCTTTATTGAGGTTTACCGCGTCGGAACCGTATCCGGGGCGGCGCAAGTTCTCCACCTCACGCAACCGGTCCTCAGCCAACACGTCGCAGCAAGAGAGTCAGCTTTGGGAAATCCGTTGTTTCAAAGGACTCCGAGACGGATGGTATCCACGGAAGCGGGAAAAAGACTGTATACTCAAGTTGCTGGTGCGATCGAGAAACTCGAATCAATTCCCCACAAAAACTCAACAGCCCAAACTCCGCAAACAATCAGAATCGGTACGCCCCAAGAATTTTTCACAGAACGAATTCTCGATCGACTACCGCAGGACGATCGCACTTTTTACACAATACAATTTGGGTTAACATCGGAGTTAATCCAACAACTCAAAGCCGGAAAGCTAGACATCGTAATTGCCACCCAAAAAATCACCTGATCCGATATCGAATACGAATTGCTATTTGAGGAGAACTTCTGGCTAGTCGGTCCACCAAATATTGCGATTCCGATCGCCGAAAGAATCAGTCAAGCAGATTTAAACCCACTGTCTCAATGGCTGTTAACCCAAAATTGGATTGCTTACAGTGAAGAATTGCCGATCGCCCGCCGATTTTGGCGCGCGGTGTTTGGCCGAAGAATCGACGTTCAACCCAAACTAATTATTCCCGATTTTAGAGCGATCGGACAAGCCGTGGAATGCGGATTTGGCTTTAGCGTGCTTCCCGACTACTTGTGTGCAGATGCGGTGACAGAAAACCGCTTGACACTTGTACTCAAACCTGCACAGGCTGTTACCAATCGGATTTGGCTGGCTTTTCGGAAATCTGAAAGACAGTTGCCAAAAGTCAAACGGATGCTAGAAATTTGCAAATTTTAATAATTTTATAAATATGAGGCAGAACCTTAGAACAAGAAGGGGAGTTTGGAGGATATGGTGGGGCATAAAGTTATCAAATTATGACAAATCGCCGATCAACTACAATATTCTTCGCAAAGTTGTTATTATAGAATTCATGAGCTAACGGACACAGCCTAAATCAAAGTTTTCGATATTCTTAGATAAGGGTTTATTAATCTTTCGATGAAGCAGCATGGGAAAATTTATCAATCTCAACAACACTCATATCTTTGATATTACTGAGATTCAATCTGTCAAGTTTACAGCAAAAGAGATAGGGACTCTTTTCAGTCATAGCAAGCTAGCCAAACGCTATACTGAACTAACCGGAAAAAAGATTGCTGATGGAGGAACAAAGTTTGATGGGACATATGACCAGATTGAAATTGAGTTAAAAAGCGCTCACATAATTGTGATTGAGGACTTCGATCTGAAGAAATTAAGAGAGTATCTTCTTTCATTGTTAGAATCTGTCATCTATTTTCAGTGTGCAGAATTTAAATATAGGAAGCCAGATTCAAACGTATCTATTGATGGTGAAATACAGGTTAGAGCGCAACTAGAAACTGGAGATTATCCTGTAGACATAAGTGTTAAAACTTATGAGGCAATTGATGTAAAGATAGAAAGATAGGCATTATATCAAATCCGGTAGCATCAAAATTATTAGTTGAAATTAGGACACGGCAGTGCCGTGTCCCTACAATATTATTTTCGGTAGGGACACGGCACTGCCGTCTCCTCTCCTCTATATTATTCCGGTGTAACCGGAATTGATATTACTTCAAACCAATAAAAAAGGGCCGGTAACTATACCAGCCCTTCAACTAATTTTAGACGTTAAATTAGCAGTAATCTAACATCTGAAAACTCAAATCAATCTAGCTTCTGTCAGTAGCAGCCGCAGGCTCAAAACTCGGAACCACAATCTCACCATTCTGCTTAGTCAACTGGTTGTACAGCCTTTCAGTATTCGGGAAATTAGCAGCCGGTAGAGTCGGAAAGCGGCGGTAAGGAACAGTATCCTCGCCAAAAGCCTCCGCATATTCAACGCTGTTCAACATCGCGTTGATAAAGCCCTTAATCCCTTTACTTGCCAAGATTTGGTTGTAAGTCCGAATCTCCGCTTGATTGCGGGGAGCCCGGCCCAAGAAGTGCTTGGTTCCCAACTCAATCACCTTAGTATTCGGATAAGGTGCGTAGAACTGTTTGACGTACAGCGACGAGCAACCCAAAGCCTCAATGAATTCCTTGAGATTGATTTCATTGTTGCCCAGTTTGCTTTCCAACGCCGTGAATTCATTCTTGACAACATATGGGTTGATGTCGCGCTCAAAAACTTGACGGTAAGCAGCTTGAATTAAAGTTTTCAAAGCTACTTTGTCCGATGTAGTCGTCAGCTTGAACACCTTAGTTTGTTCGCGCCGCTTGCTGACACCTTGAGCGAGGCTATTTTGTAACTCGAAATTGCCCCGATCGCCTGCTGCACCCAGTTCAATAAAGCGAGGAGTGTCTGGCGTCTGAGCTTGGACATTTTGCTCAGCGACGGAACCCGATCGCATCGTCCGCATCGACAAACCTGCGGGAGTCACGTAGCGCTCGTAGGGGACAGTATCTTCCCCAAAAGCTTCGTTGTACTCCAGAGAATCCATGATGCCGTCAACCAGCGCGTAGAAACCCTTCTTGGCGCAAATGTCAAAGTAAGCGTTCATTTCCTGACGGCCGTAGGTAGGGCGTCCCAGGAGTCGGCGGTGGATGTACTCGATCGCCTTACAAACGTACAGCTTGCTCCAGTACATATTGCGGAACACGTCAGACTTCGCCAACATCCGAATAAACTCGCGCATCGGAATGTCGCCGTTTTCCAGCTTAATTTCCGCCACCTTTTGGCGCTGGCCGTCGAACACATCGCGACCAAACACTTGCAGGTAAGCAGCCCGAATCACCGCTTGAGTCGAACTTTCGGTAAATTTGACACTGGAAGCACTGCTGTAGCTGCTAGTGCCGACAGAAGCACCGCGGCCAGTCGCTTTTCTCGGAGAAATGTAGCCACCCGGCAACTGGTCTAATTTAAAGACCTTGGGGCCGAGAGAGCCGGGAGCCTTGCCGCGGGCTTCCGGGTTGCTCAATTGGTTTTCAATCCCCGCACCTTGACGGATCAGGATGCGGCGGGTGTCCTTGCCGAAGGGAGCCGGACGGCTCTTGGGGTTGCGAGTTTCTTGCGGGAAAATCGCGCCGAACTGAATTTCTAAGGGGTCATTGCCAACACCGTAAACGTGCTGGTCTGGTAGTGGCTGAGTGTAGCCTGCGAACAAAGTGATGAACTGAGGAACCTTGCGGAACGGAGCGCTGAAATTGAACAAATCAATTTGCGGGCCCCAGTTGCGACATTCCTGAGCTTCTTGGCCCAAACCGCGCAGGTAAGGCACTGTTTCTTCGCCGAAGTAGTCGGAATATTCCTGGGAATAAACCATCGCGTCTACGAGGGCTGCCAGACCGCCTTTACTGACGATCGCGAAATACTTGCTGAACTCCTCCCGCGAGCTCAAACCGCGGCCGAGGAAGTGGCGGGCCGCCAGTTCTACAGCGCGGCTGTTGACAAACGGCTCGTAGAATTGCTGGCGGTACAGAGGAGATTTACCCAGCCGGCGGATAAACTCTTTCATCGAGATTTCGCCGTTTTTGACCTTGGATTCCAGGTCAGAAATGCTTTGGCTGTATGCGCGGGTAATGTCGCGCTCGAATACTTGGCGGTAAGCTGCTTTGACTACTTCTTGCTTTTCGCCCGAAGACAGACCGGCTTTCATGACGAATTTCGCCCGTCGCTCGGCTGCGTTGAAGTAGATTTGAGGCAGTTGCAGCCCTTGCTGGTCGTTGCTTTCGCGCTGCCGCACCTTGTCTGAAGGTGTGGGAGCTTTGAATTCGGTAATTGCTACGTCGAAATACTGTCCGACGATCGCACTTGCCTCTGCATTGTTTTTGAAATAGCCCAAAGATGCAGCCTTCATTTCCTGCATTGCCACAATTGTGGCCGCCGAAGAGCAAGCATTTTCGATGATTTCCCGCAATCCGCGCACGTTCACCGAAATAATGTTCGGGTCGCCCGCGACGATCGCGTAGGTGATGTAGCGCAAAAACCAGCTCAAGTCCCGCAGAGATTTTGTCATGTTGCCCGGGCCGTAGCGCGAGACATTTATCGGCTGAAATCCTGCTGGGATTGGGCCGCCGTAGCCGCCACCGTTGCCAGAAAACAGATTTCCCAGCCCCAAGAAACCACCGCCGCCACCTGAGCCGTTGCCACCGCCTGCGCGACCTTCAACGTAGGTAACAGTTCCCAGTTTCATGCCTTCAGAGACATTCCCCGATCCGCCGCGAGCCGCGCCTGCTACAGCCATCACAGGTTCTTGCGGTCTTTCCAAGAATGCCAGCGGGGAACCGCCGGTAAAAATCCGGTTGGCTGCGCGGGATACTATCAGTTCCGAGTTTTTGGTCAGCGTCGCAGAGATATCGATCCGCAGAGCACCGGAACTGAAATAACTTGCCAGTTCGCTGAGTTCGCCCCGCTGTAGGAAGCGGTCTTGCTGTTCTGCTTGCGAAATCGTTGCGACCGGTACAGTTTGATATAGTTGCGGACGCGCAACCGAGCTTCCACCACTTGCCTTTACAGTCATTAGACTCCTTCGCTCCCTATCTAAATAGTTGCAGCATTTAACCCGACTAACCTTGCCTTCTCATGCAGGGCAAAGTAGGTATTTTTGCTTTGTTTACTTTTTGCCTTTACCTGTCACGAGGTTCCGGCGCGCTTACTTTCTTAGATTAAAATGTTTTGGTTTCATCTTTCTGCCTGCCGGGAAATGTCCGGTCAGAAGGCAGGCACGGGGTACTCCCTCCGCTGCGCTCCGCCCGTACACCCGTGAAAAAAAAGACTTGGCAGGATATTTGACGAGTGGGCGATCGCAGTAAGTGCCGTCAATTAAGGGAAAAGAAAATCAAAAATTTTCTTCTGCCTTTTTCTCTTGCCTTTAACTTTCTGCTTAAAGACGCCTCCGCTTTACCCGAAAGCTCAGCGGTAGCGGTGGGTTATTGACAGTCCTCGTTTGTTAAAAAGCCTGCCGAGATTTATTGTATAGATTTAAGAGAGCGTATATGAGAAAAAATGATAAGTTTTATTACGCAGAAGCTGTCAGGGCTTGGCAGTCATGGGTTAGTCGATCGCCCGATCCCTCTCTTTCAGGCTTGCCCAACTTGGCGAGACGCCACTTTGGTTGCGAGTAACGAAGCATTAGAAGTGCATGGCCTAGCCCTGTTACCCCGTAGCTACTGACAACCAATCTCAAAACCCACGCACTATTACCTCACCTATGGAAACTTCACCCGATATCAGTGCTGCCGTGCGGCGGCTTTACGATACTTTCCCTTTCCCGCCCGATCCTTTGTCAGATGAACCGCCGCCGGGGTACAACTGGCGCTGGAGTTGGCCTGATGCTTACAATTTTTGCACCGGCCAAAAGCCGCCAAAACTCGATATTCGGATTTTAGATGCTGGCTGCGGCACTGGTTCGAGCACCGATTATCTGATTCACCTCAATCCTGAAGCTTCGGTAACGGCGATCGACCTCAGTTCCGGTGCTTTGAAGGTAGCACAAGAACGCTGTCGCCGATCGGGAGCCCGGGAAGCTGATTTTCGCCACCTCAGCCTGTACGATGCCGCCGAGTTAGAAGGCGAGTTTGATTTGATCAACTGCGTCGGCGTGCTGCACCACTTACCAGATCCGATCCGGGGCATTCAAGCGCTGGCGGCGAAGTTGGCGGAGGGCGGTTTGATGCACATTTTTGTGTATGCTGAGCTCGGACGCTGGGAAATTCAACTGATGCAAAGGGCGATCGCACTTCTCCAAGGCCCCCAAAAAGGTGACTATCCCGATGGCGTCAAACTCGGCCGTCAAATCTTTGCTTCTTTACCAGAAAACAACCGTCTTGTCAAGTACGAAAAGCAGCGCTGGGCAGGAGAAAATCAGCGGGACGAATGTTTTGCGGATATGTACGTTCACCCGCAGGAAATTGACTACAATATTGAGACTTTGTTCGAGTTAATTGATGCTTCGGGATTGGAATTTATCGGTTTTTCAAATCCGGGATATTGGCAGTTAGAAAGACTTTTGGGTAAAGCACCGGAATTGATAGAAAGAGCTCGGGGTTTGACGGAACGGGAGCTTTATCGATTAATTGAATTGTTGGATACGGAAATCACTCATTACGAGTTTTTCTTGGGCAAAAAGCCTGTTAATAAAATTGATTGGTCGGACGATCGGGCGCTGTTGGCGGCAATTCCAGAGTTGAGTAGTTGTATGCACGGTTGGCCGAGTCAACAAGTGTTTGATTGCAACTATCAATTGATCAATTTGTCAAGTGCTGAATTTGAGTTTTTGCAAGGTTGTTCACCCCCCCCAGCCCCCCCTTATCAAGGGGGGGAGAAAGAGGGAACCTCGCTTGGGCAAGGTAAAGGAGAGAAGACTGTTGGGGAGATTTTAGGGAATGTGGAGATGGGATTGGATGAAGTGCGATCGATCTTATCAAAACAGCTCATTTTGCTGACTCCGGATAAAATCTAATAATCGTAGGGTGCGTCAGTTAGCATAATTTCCCCTAAAAATCGACAATCTCCGAACTGACGCACCTCACCAATTTCCGCTAAAAATCGACAATTTACGAAAAAAATATAGCTGTTAAAAAAGTGTTTTGTTGTTTTTTTGACGATTGTGTGAGGTGCGTCACTCAGAGATTGTTTATCTTTTGTTAAGGATTTTCGACGGCGACGCACCCTACAGGTACTTTGCTAGGATTTTCTGTCATTGCGAACGTAGTGAAGCAATCTCAAAGCTGACGCACCTTTCCCAAATCCAAAATCCCAAATGGATTGACACAGGCCCCCAAATGCGGCTACGCTTTGAAGTTAGAGGTTGCTTTGCTTGTAGAGGAAGTAGCCCGCGTCGCCCAAAAATCTAGTTGCACTGCCCAAAGCTGCTGGTAACAGCAATGGACAGCATAACCGCCAAACTGATCACAGCAGTCTGGAGGCTAACGGAGTATGATAACACTCTCTGTAGCCGCCCTGCTATGCGTTGAAAAGCGGGGCGGCTAGGTTTTTGGGTTTTTCTAGAAAACCTAAAACCAGGAGAACATAATTATGTCACAGGAATTCGTGCCTGACGACAACAAATTTGCACGACCAAATGACGACTCAGCAGCAGAATCGGAACAGGATGTGGTTTGTGTAACGGTGACAGGTTCGCCCAAGGGTGTCAGGGAAACCATACTCACCTTGTACCGCCTGGGATTTGCCCAAGTTGGCGATTGGAGTCCCCTACAACGTGCAGCTAATCCGAACCAAGTGATGAGTGTGCTGATTCGCCGTCGGAAGCGCAAAGCGTAGGTGTTTGCTCGTTCCCAGGCTAGAGCTTGGGAACACATTCCATGAGCATCTGCCTCCTGTTTTTATCCGCTAGCGAGGCAGAGCCTCTGGATCTCGGTTTCCAGGCTACAGCCTGGGAACCAGTTAATAAACAACAAGAGGAACTCTATGAGAAGTATTTCGAGTGTACCTGATTCACACTGGCCATTTGTAGATCCCCCAAATGTTGCTGTTCTCACATCAACCGATATCCTTCATCATGATAAACCTATTCTTTTTGTCTCTCATGATGTTGATGATGGAGCATGGCAGTTTCACACAGGTAAAGATTTATCAATTGATAAAGCAACTATGGTTGCATTAGCCAGGATAGTTGAGCTAGATTCATCTGTGAGAGAATTAGCCGATTTACCATTAGGTTGGATCGCAACTCGTCAGACACTGACAGTCCCATGGGTACGTTTTCTCCCTACTTGCTTAAACCTGTAAGCCCTACCTAAACAAACCAGGATTATTTGAAACTATAATTACTATTATTAGTACCAAATATTGCTTTATGGACTACCACGACATCATCACAATTGAACCGGGAAAACGCAGTGGAAAACCATGTATTCGGGGAATGCGAATCACCGTCTACGACATCTTAGAATATCTCGCCGGTGGCATGACGGAAGCAGAAATTCTGGAAGATTTTTCAGAATTAACTTCGGCAGACATCAAAGCCTGCCTTGCTTTTGCCGCCGATCGTGAAAAAAAGTTATTTGTGGCATCCCTGTGAAACTTCTATTTGAAGAAAACCTCTCAGATGCAGCCTTATAATATAATTGAAACAGTGCTACCCAGCTTGTTAATTCAATGAAAATCACTGCGGCCGCCGCTTCCCTCGGATGTGTAAATATTTTAATAACAATAGCAATCCTGGAAGGTAAAAGATGACACAAGCCCACAAACAAAAACTTACCTTTGAAGAGTACCTCACCTATGAGGACGACACCGACAACCGCTACGAATTAATTGACGGAGAATTAGTAACATTGCCGCCAGAATCGGGCCCCAACAATTTCATTGCTAACTATCTACTATTCACTCTGGCTAGTAGCGGGTTCATCCCACTGAGGCTGATCAGAACACATATGTGCGAAATCCAAGTTCCGATCCTGCGGGAGGGCGACGCAGCTAACCGCTACCCAGATTTGGTGGTTTTGCGCCCCGAACACATCTTGCTGACAGCAACCAGGCTAACCATCACCCAAACTATGCCACCTCCTCAGTTGGTTGTCGAGGTTGTTAGTCATGGGAGAATTGGTCGGGAACGGGATTACAATAGCAAACGAGCTCAATATGCAGCGCGGGGTATCCCTGAATATTGGATTGTTGACCCTCAAGAGCAGATGGTAGCGGTACTCCGACTAGAATCAGGTGAGTATGTCGAAGTTGGGGTTTTTCAAGGGGAACAAGCGCTGATATCGCCGACTTTTCCGCAGTTGAACTTGACGGCCCAACAAGTCCTGGAAGGGGAGCTTTAGCCGCCGATTTACAAGGAATTCACAAGGAGAAAATGTATGAAAATTAGAGCAATTATTCATCCCGCAGAAGAAGGTGGCTATTGGGCTGAAGTACCTGCACTTCCTGGGTGCATTACCGAAGGAGATACTATGGAAGAAGTGATGGCTAATTTAAAAGATGCTATTGAAGGTTGGCTCGATGTTGCTAATAGTCGTGAAGCAATTGCCTCCACAGATAAAGTTGTTGAAATTGCTGTATGAAATCTATTTCAGGGAAGCGACTGTGCAAAATAGTAGAGCAGAAAGGTTGGGTTTTGAAAAGAGTAACTGGCAGTCATCATATCTATGAAAACCCCGAAATAGAACAAATTTTGTCAATTCCCGTTCACCGGAATCAAGATTTGAAAGTTGGAACCTTAAGAGCCTTGATGAAAATAGCCCAGCTATCTGAGGAAGATTTACAAAGTTTGTCTTAAGTATAATGTATTTTGAGAGCGATCGCCCATTTCCAAGTCCGCGCGTGCAAAGCTATCCGGTAGGTACGTGTTATGTAGGGTGTGTCGCTGTTCTATGGTTCAATGGAACTTGCAGATTGTTGATGGCGACGCACCTTACTTACAACAAGATTGTGTGTACCGCATATAAATGGAATATGCTGTATAATCACTGCGGCCGCCGCTTCCCCCGGATGTGTAATTATTTTAATAACAATAGAAATCCTGGAAGGTAAAAGATGATACAAGCCCGCAAGCAAAAACTCACCTTTGAAGAGTACCTCACCTATGAGGACGACACCGACAATCGCTACGAATTAATTGATGGAGAGTTAGTAACATTGCCGCCCGAATCCGAACCCAACACCGCCATTGTCAGCTATCTATTTTTAGTGCTTGTTAATACTGGCATCCCTTGGCGGTGTATCAAACTTCACCTGTGCGAAATCCAAGTTCCTATCTTGCGCGAGGGCGATGCTGCTAACCGCTACCCCGACTTAGTGGTTTTGCGCCCCGAACACATCTTGCTGACAGCCTCCCGGCTAACCATCACCCAAACTATGCCACCTCCTCAGTTGGTTGTCGAGGTTGTTAGTCCAGGTAGAGTTGGGCGCGATCGCGATTACATTAGTAAACGAGCTCAATATGCAGCGCGGGGTATCCCTGAATATTGGATTGTTGACCCTCAAGAGGAGATAGTAGCGGTACTACGACTAGAATCAGGTGAGTATGTCGAAGTTGGGGTTTTTCCAGGGGAACAAGCGCTGATATCGCCGACTTTTCCGCAGTTGAACTTGACGGTTCAGCAAGTCTTGAGAGGGGAGTTTTAGCCACCGATTTACAAGGAATTCACAAGGAGAAAATATGAAAATTAGAGCAATTATTCATCTCAAAGTTGTTGAAATTGCTGTATAAAATCTATGTTTTTCCAAATACGCACGCTCAAATATTTCCAGCTACAACACTCAAATTATCCGACATTTCGTGGTTATTTGTTGCATCATCTTTTGGCAACTTTTCACAATTTTTAAATTCTTCAAATAAATCAAAGAAACGATTTAGTGCATCTGCTTCATCCTCAGCATAAAAAAGAATAATCCGACTCCAAGATTGAGTATCTGCTTGATTAAATCGATTTTCTATCCACTCTTGAAACTCCTCAAACTGTTTTTCTTGTTCTGTGATAGAAATACCAAGTTGACGACGCGCAAAGGTATAGCCATCTAAAAAAACGTGGAGATGGCTGAGCGATTTTTTTCCTAAGTATAAAGACGCTCTTTGTTTGATTTTTTCTAGTAGAGGGTATAAATCTAACATTTTTTATCTCCTTTTACCTAAAATTCTATTTCCTCAATCTGAAATTGACCGCCCAAATCAAGTGCTAAACAATAAAATTTCCCCAGCCACTCTTGTTGAGGAATTCCTTCAGGATGGATATTATCAAAAATTAATTCCTCCCCACTGATTTTAACTGCAATCCCTTCATGGTGTCCATTCGTAGCAATATTCTGTTTGATGTCATCATGGTAAATATTACCATATTTTCCCTGAGCACTGCCTGTATAAATTTTGACTTTTTTTCCAGCACTACCCCTTTGGATTAAAAACTCTTGAATGCTTGAAGCACAAGCCTTACATTCAAACAGTTTAAAATTACTAGCTATTTCTGAAATTTGTTGTCGCACTTCATCGTTCATAAATCGCGAAGCCTTGATCTTTACTCCACTCTATCCAAGCTGATGCCATCTGTTTTACCCTTCCCCTTTGCTCCGGTTTAATGGGATTTTCACCCGCCGATTTGAGACATGGTGCGGCTGTAATTTCCTTGAGTAGTTCCCGAATCCCGCTGTTTGAAATTAATCTCCGGTTTAATCTCTAATATTTGCCGCACTCGATCGCGCAATTCGCCTGTAGACACCCCATTCCGTAAAGCAGTTTTCAAGTCAATTTGACCCGTTTCGTTCAGCAGACAAGGCCGCAGCCACCCGTCAGCCGACAAACGCATTCGGTTGCAGCGATCGCAAAAACACTCGGACATTTGACTGATAAATCCTAAAGTGCCTTTCGCCCCCGGAATTTGAAACACATCCGCCGGCCCGTTACCGCGCACTCCCGAGTCTGCTAACCCGTATTTGTCGCTAATTTGTTGCCGCAAATCTGCCGAAGCTACCCAACCTTTATCGCCAAATAAATCCCCATTCCCGATCGGCATAAACTCAATAAATCTAACGTGCCAATTTCGGTTAATAGTTAACTCTGCCAAATCCAATATTTCCCCGTCATTCACACCGGGAATCACCACAACATTCAATTTCAGCGGGTCAAATCCAGCTTGATAAGCCGCTTGAATTCCTTCCCAAACTTGCATCCAGCGCGATCGTCCCCGACTGCCAATTATCTTATCGAAAGTCTCCGCTTCCAGCGAATCCAAACTAATATTAATCCGGCGCAAACCAGCATTGTAGAGATTTTCCGCCATTCCCGCCAGCAAAAAGCCGTTGGTTGTCATTGACAAATCTCGCGTTTCCGGCATCGAGGCGATCGACCTTACCAATTCCACCACCCCAGGCCGCAGCAGCGGTTCCCCTCCAGTCAAGCGAAACTTTGTAAATCCCACGGGTATAAAAACTTCCCGCAGCAGAGTTAGCAATTCCGAGTGAGTTAACAACTGCTGCTGCAATACATAGTCCAACTCGCTACCTTCTGGCATACAGTAGAGACAGCGAAAATTGCAGCGGTCTATTAAACTAATCCGAAGGTAGTCTACGGGATTCATGTCAATACTTTGTAATATTATTTAATTATAAATGCTGACTCGATTTTCTGCCATGATTGAGGACAATGCACCTGCATCGAAATCTTCTCTCTCTTCTCTTACTCTGCGCCCTCTGCGGCCTCTGCGGTTAATAAAAAAAATCTCATTCACAAATTTGTATATCTATGTTCTTTGAATTTGAAGCTGATTTTGTAGAAGCTCTGCGCTGCATTCCGATGCAGGTACGTCTAAAGTTAGATACTTGCGGCATCAAACTCAAGTTGCAAGATTGGAATCATTTTAACCAAGCAGAACGTCAAATCCTTGTAGAGAAACCTTGCTTGACACCAGCAGAAATTATCGATTACCGAGAACAGCTAAACCAAGTATTAATTAAACAGACTGGTAAACCGGGAACTGATTTGGCTGTTGATGAAAATCCCCCCTGGATGGATGCTGGAACTGTACCGGAGTCTGTTTCTGCAAAAGCTCAAGATCTCGGCGTGACAATTACTTTGGCCCAGTGGGCGAGTTTGCACCCTCTACAGCGATTTGCTTTGATCAAGCTTAGTCGATCGAGCCACGAAAATAGAAACTTTCTCCCGGCTGTTAAAGAGTTTCACCTCGTTGAATCATAGGTCTCTTGCCCTGCCTCTAGTTCGTACTCTGGCTAACAGTCCCGCACAAGACTGCACGAACCGCCTGTGCATAGACTCCTGTCAAGTTATTTTTTGTATCTAAAACTACTAAATGCTGGCAAATTTCAGATATCGCCTCTAAAATCTGTATCAAAGACTACTCATTACAGAAAGCCGATCGTGGACTTCTATGCAGATATAGACTGGGACGAAGCATTCGAGTATCGGCCCGGACAAAAAGTTGAGTTCAAAGCACGGCCTGGAACCTTTGATACTGTTGCTTGCTACGAACCGATGATGGTACCCCCCATCTGGCTGGAGAACGATCCCATACCCCGCTACCCTCACCAACTGCGAGTAATTTCGACCGCACTGATGGACTCTCGTTACTTGTTGGAGCCTCACCGTTCATCGCTGTCGCCCCAAAAGTGCTAAAGTTGAGTCTTGGGGAAGGGCGATCGCGACAACATTATAAATATTCATAAAATCTGCGGCTGTCTGCATAAAAGCCTTCTAGCTTCAGGCTTCGGAACGGCTCTGCACGCTTGCCGAGCGAGGTCAAGTGGCTCAGCCAGACAGTTCTCAGAAACCAATCAAAAAATTCATTTTTTTTTAAGTTATGTTACCTGCACGTGGTATTATTCGATGTGAAGTGTACGAGCTGTAGCTTTTGTCACACTTGTCGCTACAAGACGGTTTCAACCGAATTAATTGTAGTGGGAGTCAACTAACACCGACTGCTTTGAAAGTCAAGTAACCTTGTCAGATCAATCTCGCGCATCCACCGCCCAAACGCAGGACATCTCTCAGACAGGTTCGTCCGAACCGGAGTCCACTGATGCTATGCAAGATTTCTACAAACTTCAGCAACAGTTGTTTGTAATCTCGCTCGCTTTCATGGGAATAATTTTTATCTCGGTGTGGATTTTTTATTCTCTCAACATTGCCTTAAATTATTTGATTGGGGCGATCGCAGGTGTGGTTTACTTGAGAATGTTAGCCAAAGACGTTGAGCGCCTCGGCCCGCAAAAAACGGGTCTGAGTAAAAATCGGTTGGCTGTATTTGTTGGGTTGATTGTAGTATCAACTCAGTGGAATCAGCTACATATTTTGCCTGTATTTTTGGGATTTCTGACGTACAAGGGCGCAGTTATCTTTTATATGCTGCAAAGCCTGTTCATTCCTGACTCCGCAAATGAGTCAGGCAGTCGGTGAACCCTCCACTGTGTGAACTTCTTGTGAATGGAAATGCTAAATGTCTTAAATGCCTTTAATGCTCTTCCCCTCGCTGTGTTGGAAGTTGGCAAGCATTTCTACTGGCACATAGGCAGTCTCAAAGTTCACGGCCAGGTGTTCATCACCTCCTGGATTGTGATTGCTCTACTCGTGATAGCTTCCCTGGCCGGAACTCGCAATATGCAGAGAATTCCGCGCGGAATGCAAAATTTCATGGAGTACGCCTTAGAATTCATTCGAGACTTGGCTAGAAATCAACTCGGCGAGAAAGAGTACCGTCCCTGGCTGCCATTTATTGGCACTTTGTTCCTGTTTATTTTTGTATCGAATTGGTCGGGTGCCTTAGTTCCTTGGAAACTAATTAGGTTGCCAGAAGGCGAACTAGCTGCTCCGACCAACGACATCAACACGACGGTAGCACTTGCTTTGCTGACTTCTCTGGCATATTTTTATGCGGGTTTCAGCAGGCGGGGTTTGGGTTACTTTACTAAGTACATCGAACCAACCCCAATTTTGTTGCCGATCGCCATCTTGGAAGATTTCACCAAGCCTCTTTCCCTAAGTTTCCGTTTATTTGGTAACATCTTAGCGGATGAATTAGTGGTAGCGGTGCTGGTGCTGTTAGTTCCCCTGTTTGTACCTCTGCCCGTAATGATGTTGGGTCTGTTTACCAGTGCGATTCAAGCTTTGGTATTTGCCACCTTGGCAGGAGCTTACATTCACGAAGCATTGGAAGGACACGGCGACGAACACCACGATTAACACTCTGGAATTGGTTAATGGCTAATAGCGATATGTCAGAAATCAGCAGTCCAATGACTAATGACTGATGACTAATTACCAATTACCAATTACCAATTACGCACTATCTGTTTTTCAATCTGTACACAAAGTTAAGGAAAATTATCATGAATCCGACAGTTGCTGCTGCTTCAGTTATCGCCGCTGGTTTAGCTATTGGTTTGGGGGCGATTGGACCTGGTATCGGTCAAGGTAATGCCTCCGGTCAAGCAGTAGAAGGTATTGCCCGTCAACCCGAAGCAGAAGGCAAAATTCGCGGGACCCTCCTGCTGAGCTTAGCATTCATGGAATCCCTGACCATCTACGGTCTGGTTATTGCATTGGTACTGCTGTTTGCTAATCCCTTCGCTTAATACTGAAGGAATGCAAAAAGGGGCGGATGTCTTTCCGCCCCAACAAAAAGGAGGAACAAAAAGTGTTTGATTTTGATGCAACATTGCCTTTTATGGCGTTGCAGTTCCTAGTTTTGATGGTAGTCCTGAATGCTGTTTTCTATAAGCCCCTGACAAAGATGCTGGACGAGCGGGACGAATACATCCGCACCACTCAACTGTCTGCTCAAGAACGCTTGGCGAAAGCTCAGAAATTAGCGCAGGAATACGAACAAAAACTGGGAGAAACTCGCAAACAGTCTCAAGCAGTAATTGCTGCGGCTCAAGCAGATGCCCAAAAAACCGCGTCGGCAAAAGTAGCTGAGGCTCAAAAAGAAGCTCAAGTGGCGCGAGAAAAGGCAGGACAAGAGATTGAGCAACAAAAACAAGAGGCAATGCGCTCGCTGGAGCAAGAAGTAGATGTCCTGAGCCGACAAATTCTTGAAAAGCTATTAGGCACTGCACTTGTCAAATAGCTCGATCGAACAGTTTTAGATTTTGGGTGAATGCTCAAATCTAAAATCGGTTCACCAAACCTGCACGCGCAATTATGGAAGAGTATCATGGGGACTGTTTTATTGCTAGCCACAGAAGCTAGCGCAGAAGGTGGTTTCGGTTTAAATTTCGATATTTTAGAAGCCAACCTGATTAACCTGAGCATTGTTATTGGATTGCTGTTTTATTTCGGGCGCGGCTTTTTAGGGAACATCCTCAGCGAAAGACGCTCCGGCATCGAAGAGGCGATTAAAGAAGCAGAAACTCGCCAAAAAGATGCAGCAGCAGCTCTAGCAGAGCAACAGCAAAAATTGACTCAAGCGCAAGCAGAAGCGGAACGGATTCGCTCCGCTGCTGAAGAAAATGCGAAGAAAGCCAAAGAAGCAATTCTAGCTCAGGCAGCGCAGGAAGTTGAACGCATGAAAGCAACAGCGGGTCAAGAGTTGGAAGCAGATCGAGAAAGAGCGATCGCCCAACTCAGAGCGGCTGTTGTATCTATGGCATTAGAAAGGGTGGAAGGCCAGCTAAAAACTAGCTTGAACGAAAACGCTCAACACCAATTAATCGATCGCAGCATTGCCTTACTGGGAGGCTAAAACGTGAGTAAAGTCAGCACAGAAGTCTTACAGCCTTACGCATCCGCTTTGATGTCACTGGCTAAGTCTAACAACCTCTCAGAGCAGTTCGGCGAAGATATCCGCTCCTTGTTGAACCTTCTAGAAAATTCGGAGGAACTGCGCCTGTTTCTAGGCAGTCCTCTGGTGAAACCGCAGGATAAAAAAGCCGTCATCGATCGAATAGCGGGGTCAGAAATGAACCCGTTGATGCGGAACTTTTTGCGGCTGTTAGTAGACAAAGGACGGATTCTTTTTCTAGAAGGAATTGGCAAAAAATACTTGACCGAGCTCCGAGAACTCAACCAAACTGTTTTGGCGGAAGTTACCTCGGCTGTCCCGCTTTCAGAGGCTCAGCAGCAAACTGTTCGCGAGAAAGTGCAGGCGATGACAAGCGCAAGGCAAGTAGAAATTGAAACCAAAATTGACGCAGATTTAATAGGCGGCGTAATTATCAAAGTAGGTTCTCAAGTAATTGATGCCAGCCTGCGGGGACAATTGCGCCGCTTGGGAATTCGCTTGAGTTCTTAATAGTTAATAGCCGATCGCTATTAGCTAATTTAGTTAGCGGTTAAGGGTTAGCAGTTTTGAACAACTGACAATTGACAACTGACAACGGACAACTGACAAATAACAACTGACAACTGACATGGCAGCAATCAGACCAGACGAAATTAGCAGCATTATTCGCCAGCAAATTGAGCAGTACGACCAAGATGTAAAAGTCTCTAACGTCGGTACTGTTTTGCAAGTAGGCGACGGCATTGCCCGGATTTATGGCTTGGATAAAGCCATGTCTGGGGAATTGCTAGAATTTGCCGACGGCACCGTGGGCATTGCACTGAACTTGGAAGAAGATAACGTCGGCGCTGTGCTGATGGGACAAGGCCTCGGCATTCAAGAAGGTTCGGTGGTAACAGCTACTGGCAGAATTGCTGAAGTCCCCGTGGGTGAAGCGATGTTGGGACGGGTAGTCGATGCTTTGGCGCGTCCCATTGACGGTAAAGGAGATATTAAAACCACAGAAACTCGGTTGATTGAATCTCCGGCACCGGGGATTGTTTCTCGCCGTTCTGTTTACGAACCGATGCAAACAGGAATTACCGCTATTGATGCGATGATTCCGGTGGGAAGAGGACAGCGGGAACTGATTATCGGTGACAGACAAACCGGTAAAACTGCGATCGCGATCGACACGATTATTAACCAAAAATCGGAAAACGTGATCTGCGTTTACGTGGCGATCGGTCAAAAAGCTTCTACAGTAGCTAACATCGTCAACGTCCTGCAAGAAAAGGGCGCGATGGACTACACGATCGTAGTAGCAGCAAACGCTAGCGACCCCGCAACCCTGCAATATTTGGCTCCCTACACAGGTGCTAGCTTAGCCGAGTATTTCATGTACAAAGGCAAGCACACTTTGGTCATTTACGATGACCTTTCCAAACAAGCACAAGCTTACCGCCAAATGTCTCTGTTGCTGCGCCGTCCTCCCGGTCGCGAAGCTTATCCCGGAGACGTGTTTTACCTGCACTCTCGCTTGCTAGAACGCGCTGCGAAATTGAGCGACGATTTGGGCGAAGGCAGCATGACTGCTTTGCCGATTATCGAAACCCAAGCTGGTGACGTTTCGGCTTACATTCCGACGAACGTAATTTCGATTACCGACGGTCAAATCTTCCTTTCTTCTGACTTGTTTAACGCTGGTTTGCGTCCGGCAGTAAACCCCGGTATTTCGGTATCGCGGGTAGGTTCGGCCGCTCAAACTAAGGCGATGAAAAAAGTAGCCGGTAAGGTGAAACTGGAATTGGCGCAGTTTGAAGAACTGGCAGCATTTTCTCAGTTTGCTTCTGACTTGGATAAAGCTACTCAGAATCAATTGTCGCGCGGTCAGCGCTTGCGGGAACTGTT
Organism: Microcoleus pseudofavosus SVA1_A4; assembly: GCF_036700565.1. Lineage (NCBI taxonomy): Bacteria > Bacillati > Cyanobacteriota > Cyanophyceae > Oscillatoriales > Microcoleaceae > Microcoleus > Microcoleus pseudofavosus. The sequence continues at coordinate 1,795 of NZ_JAUBPE010000005.1, read as the reverse complement.
GAAACAGCCCCAAAGTTCGCCTCTGCCGATGAACGAACAAGTGGCTGTAATCTATGCCGGTATTAACGGCTATATGGATGACATTCCGGTAGATAAGGTCAGCAAGTTTACTGTTGGTTTGCGCGACTATTTGCGGACTAGCAAGCCGAAGTACGGCGAAATCGTTCAAGGCGGAAAGGCCTTGACTGATGAAGCTGAGAAGCTGCTCAAAGAAGGCATTGCAGAATACAAGCAAACTTTCTTGGTTTCTGCGTAAATCGAGTTGGAATTTTGAACCGCAGATGAACGCGGATAAACGCAGATAATCTGAAGTTCATCTGCGTTTATCTGCGTTTATTCGCGGTTTTAATTAAAAAGATGCGGGCCAGGGACTAAGGAGAAAATTATGGCAAATCTGAAAACTATTCGCGATCGTATTAAGTCGGTCAAGAACACTAAAAAGATTACAGAAGCAATGCGCTTGGTGGCCGCTGCAAAGGTGCGCCGCGCTCAAGAACAGGTGACTGCAACTCGACCTTTTGCCGATCGGCTGGCAGAGGTATTGTACGGTTTGGCGGAACGCTTGCAGTTTGAAAACCTGGATTCGCCACTTCTGAAGAAACGCGAAGTTAGGACTGTGGGACTGTTGGTAGTTTCGGGCGATCGGGGTTTGTGCGGCGGCTACAATAGCAACATCATCAGATACGCCGAAAATCGCGCTAAGGAAATCAAAGCTGAAGGCTTAGACTACAAATACGTGTTGGTAGGACGCAAAGCTACTCAGTATTTCCAGCGCCGCGAACAGCCGATTGATGCTACTTACGCTAACTTAGAACAAATTCCCACAGCACCGGAAGCCGCGCAAATTGCTGACGAATTGCTTTCCTTGTTCCTGTCGGGAACTGTGGACAGAGTTGAGCTAATTTACACCAAGTTTGTGTCGCTAATTAGTTCGCGTCCGGTAATTCAAACTTTGCTGCCCCTCGACCCCCAAGGTTTGGAAGTTCAAGACGATGAAATCTTCCGCTTAACATCGCAAGGCGGACAGTTTCAAGTATCGCGCGAGAAGGTTGCTTCACCTACGAAGAGCTTGCCCAGAGACATGATTTTCGAGCAAGATCCGGCGCAAATTCTGGAGGCTCTTTTGCCCTTGTATTTGAACAACCAATTGCTGCGGGCTTTGCAAGAGTCTGCTGCTAGCGAGTTGGCTGCGCGGATGACGGCGATGAACAATGCTAGTGAGAATGCTAGCGATTTGATCGGTAGTTTGACGCTGACTTATAACAAGGCGCGGCAAGCGGCAATTACTCAGGAAATCCTGGAAGTTTGCGGCGGTGCTGAGGCCTTGAACGGTTAGGTTAGGGTTGACAATTTGTTGATTTTATGCTAGGCGTTTGGGGTAACTCAGGCGCTTTTTTTTAGAGAATTATGCCAATCTCCAAAAGCCATTTAGGAGCAACTATTCTTCAGGCAATATTCCCGGTGGAGTTACCGTAAAAAGCGATCGCCTATTCCTGCACAATTTCATACAAATCTTCGATCGACAAATCAAAAGTCCTTGCCAACTTGTGCAAGGCTGTCAACAGTTGCTAATCCGGGCGATCGGGCATAGGTTCTGAGCGTACTGTAGACTACTCGCGATCGCCCTGAAACCTCTTTGATCGTCCAGCCTTTCTCAGCAGCCAACTCTCGAACCCGCAACTTAATTAAGCCCATAACCTCTTGAGATGTGATTAATATACAGCACTTCCGGATGTTATGAGGTACAGTAGCAGCAATTAGTAAACCAGTTTTTAAGATGTTTCGGATTAATTAA